>CALRWU020000406.1:0-3701 GCA_943371945.1 Azorhizobium sp. AG788 | reverse complement strand
CACTCCTTCGCGCGCGCATCGTGGTCGCCCGTATCCTTGCGAGCATAACGAAGCGGCAGGCGGACGTTCTGGAATGCATCTTGCCGCGCGAGCAGGTTGAACTGCTGGAACACGAAGCCCAGCGTCTCGTTGCGCAGGTCCGCCAGATCATCGCGCGACATGTCCGAAAGCGCACGACCATTGATCCACATCTCGCCCGAGGTCGGACGATCGAGTGCGCCGATCAGGTTCATCAGCGACGACTTGCCCGATCCCGACGGGCCCATGATCGCCACGAACTCGCCCTCGGCAATGTCGAGATCCACCCCATCCAGGGCGCGCACTTCCTGATCGCCCATCGTGTAGATCTTCGACAGGTTGCGGCACGAGATCATCGGCCTGTTCTTCGGCGGAGGTTCATTCGCCATGCTGGTCTCGTGCGTGCTCACGACGCGGACGCGGGCTTACTGGTCGAGGTCGAGCGAACCACGAAGACATCGCCTTCCTTCGCGCCCCGGATGATCTGCGCGTTCTCGCCATCCGACAGGCCGATGGTCAGCTGCGCTTTCTCCAGCTCGCCCTTCGCGTCCAGCTTGTAGACCGTCACCCGCTTCTGCGATTGCATCTCCGAGCGCGCCTTTGCGACCGCGTCATACTCTGCCGCATTCAGGTTCTTGCGAAACACCGACTCCTGGATCTGCTGCACCTTGGCGAACCGCTCCGAACTCTGCTGTTGCTGCTGGATGCTTGGGGGAGGGCCGCCAAAACCAGCTCCGCCGACAATGCTGCCGCCCTGTCCCTGCGGCTGTCGCGGACCCATGGCCTCCATCGCAGCCTGCATTTCCGTGCGCAGCTCCGCCATGATTTTCTCGGCGCGCGCATCATCCACACCGGCCGTCTTCAGGATCTCGCCGAACTGCTGACCGCCGCCAAAGCCGCGACCGCCGCCCGGTCCCCCGCCGCCGCGCGGACCACCTTGTCCGCCCGGACCACCCGAGCCCGGACCACCAGCGCCTTGTGCGCCTTCGCCCGTGGCCGGCGCAGCTGCGTTCATCGCCGCGAGAACTTCTTTCGGCGGCTGGAAGCGCGTCGCGTCATAGTCGACCCGCAACACATCGCTCACCTTGTCCGCCGTGATTTCCACGTTCGCCGTCATGCCCGGCAGCAGTCGCCCGTTCGGGTTCCGCGCGTTGATCACCACCGTGTAGGTGACGACGTTCGCGGTCTCCGTGCCGAGCTGGCGCACCTGCACGACGCTGCCCTGGAAGCGCTCGCCCGCAAAGGCATCCACTGTGAAGGCCACCGGGTCTCCGATATTGATGCCGCCGATATCGGACTCGACAACGTTCGCCTCGATCTCGATCTGCGACAGGTCGGCCGCCACCGTGAAGAACTTGGCGACGGATTGCGCCGATTGCACCGTCTGGCCCACTTCAACGTCGCGGCTCAGGATCACGCCATCGATCGGCGAGCGGATCTTTGTGCGCTCCAGCTTGGTGATGGAATCCTGCACCGTCGCCCGCGCGGTCTCGAGACCGGCAAGGGCGGACTTCAGCGAGACTTCTTGCGTCGTCACGTCAAGCTGGGCGTTCTTGTAGGCCTGCTCCGCCTGTTCCCAGTCGGCCTTCGAGGTCGCGCCTTCGTTGAACAGCACCTTGGTCCGCTCATACGTCTTGCCCTGCGTCTCGAGGTCGAGCTTGGCGCGCGAGATCGAGGCGCGGGTTGAATCGACCGACGCCTGAGCTTGCTGCAAACGGGCGCGGTTCTGGTCGAGCGTGTTCTGGAACGTCTCCGGATCGACCTGGGCCAGCACCTGGTTCTTCTTCACCACGTCGTTGAAGTCGACAAAGATCGCCGTGACCTTGCCGGAAACCTCGGAGCCAACCTCGACCTTCTCGCGTGGGTTCACGGCGCCCGAGGCGGTCACCACGCGGGCGACATCGCCCTTGTCGATCTTCACCGTCTCGTAGGTGTATTTTCCGGGCGCTGCGTTGCCCGTGCCGCCCAACAGAAGGGCGCCCGCAGCGATCGCCACGATCACCGCCCCCGCAATCCCAACCAGCAGTTTCTTGTTCATCTGCGTATTCCGATCGCTCGCTTCCCGGGTCCCTGGCGTGTGGCCCCGGCCGTTCTCGCCAATGATATGTGCGCTAATACGAGCCTTGGCTGCTAAAGCCTGCGTGTCTCACGCAGATTTCAAAGCCGTAACAGGTTGTCGCAAGACGGGTTTTTCTAGCGTTCGCGGGCGATAATGCCTCAGGCTTCGCCGTTTGACGGACCTGCCGGGCCAACCATAATGCCCCACAGGCGAGCGAAGCGTGGGGTAACAGGCATCGGCATGACGGGACGGGGATCAATCCGGCGCACGCCATGCTGTCGCTGAGCAACCTCTCCTGCTCGGAGAAGGGCGAGCGCGTGCTCGCCAACGTCAGCCTCGACGTTGCGGCAGGCCTGCCCACCGCAATCGTCGGCTTGTCGCGCGCGGGACGCGAAGCCGTGGCGCGCCTGCTCGCCGGCATCGACAAACCCAACGGTGGAGCGATCAAGCTTGGCGGCGAAGACATCCTGCGGGCCCGCCGCACCAAGGGGCGCATACTTCGCATTGGCCCCGCGATTCCCGCCCCCTCCAGCCACTACGTCTCGAAATTTATCGGTACTGACGTTGCGGCACGCGCGGGTTTGTCAGCTCACCTCACTACGAAAGTCCGGGACCTGCCGCTGGACCATCGGATGCGCCTCGCCATCGCGCAGGCGGTCGCCGCCCGTCCCGCCCTTTTGATTCTCGACGCCCCCGCCAGCGAACTCCCTGCCGCCCTCTACGACGATTTCGCTGAACATCTTGGCGAACTCGTCGCCGGCGCCAACATGGTCGTCGTCCTGCTGGCCTCCGCCGCTCACGAGGCGCTTGGCCTTCGTGGCGACATCGTCGTCATTGATGGCGGGGCGGTCCTGCAAGCGGGCGCAGCACACGATGTCAGCACTCACCCCGCAAACCTCGCCAGTGCGGTCGCGACCTCCTGGCCCACGCTCAACACCCTGCCCATGACAGTGCGTGATGGCCGCTGCATGCTGACGGATGGCTCGCGCCTTCAACTGCCTGATGGCATGCCCACGCCCCAGGATGGCGTCTGCACGCTCGCTTTCCACCCCGAGGACTCAACGCTCGAACGCGCCAGTCCCGGCTGTGTTCGATTTGTGGTGCGCGCTGGCGCAGAGGAGGCGAGGGGAGACTATCGCTTCCTCAATGTCACCTTCGCGAACAGGCAATGGATGTGCCCTCTCGACAAGAGCGCGCCACATCCCGGTGCATTGTTGAATGCATTCGTTGACCGCTCGCACCTGCTGGTTTTTGATGCTGACGGTCGCGCGACCGGCTGAGGGGAACGACACGCATGCTGGCTGGGGCGCTGGTAATCTATCTGATCCTGCAATTCGGTATTGCATGGGTCGCTTCACGTACCATCAAGGTCGAGGCTGACTACTTCCTCGCTGGCCGCAAGCTGGGCGTCTTCGCCATTGCCATGTCGGTGTTTGCAACCTGGTTCGGCGCCGAATCCGTCATGGGCTCGTCCGGCGCCGTCGCTGCCGAAGGCCTGGCGGGTGGACGCGCCGACCCCATTGGCTACACGCTCTGCCTGCTCGCGATGGCGAGCTTCATCGCCTACAAGATGCGCGAAGCTGGCGTCGTCACCTTCGTCGATTTCTTCCGCGAGCGTTTCGGC
>CALRWU020000405.1:0-3734 GCA_943371945.1 Azorhizobium sp. AG788 | reverse complement strand
CAAGGACACGGCTGAAGCCATGAAGATCACGGCGCAGGATCTGCTGAAGTTCAAGATTGTCGATGGCATCGTGTCAGAGCCGATGGGTGGTGCTCACCGCGATCCGCGCGAAGCGATCCAGAAGGTCGGCGATGCGCTGGAGAAGGCGCTCGAGACACTGAACGGCCTCACGCCGGATGACCTGCGAGCGCAGCGCAAGGAAAGGTTCTACGCGATTGGACGAGAAGGTCTGGCGTAATCGGCTGGTCGCCGCCGAAAACATCCGGCAGCGACCGTTGGCCGTTGAACGAAAATCTGACTTAGGCGACCGGTTTGGCGCCAACGCCTTCGCGGGTGCTTGACCCCTTCGGCGCCGTGAAGTCGATATGCGCACGCGCGCCTACATCCGGCTCCTTGTCGGTGTTCTTGGACGTCTGGATCTCCCACGCGAAGCGGACTGAATTGCGCGTCGAGGCCCAGATGGCAGCGTCGATCAGGTCAAACTCCAGCAGGGCGATATCGGGGTCGTCCTTGCCCTTGAACCAGGCGCCGGCGACATCGTTCCAGTACTCGTCGATGCGGCGCCGATCGCGGTTCTCGTGCAGATTACCCATCAGGCACGCGTGATAGTCCTGATCCTTGCCGACGACGCAGAAGTGCGCGTGAGAGCCAGCGCCGAGTTCGCGGAACAGGTCGCCCGCGCGTGACGTGAAGAACCAGAGACGCGGGGCGCCATCCTTGTCTTTCATGTGCCCCATCGGCTGCATGTGCGCATGCGAGCCTTCAATGCCGAGCATGCCGGCGTGAACTTTGCCAAGCTGTTCCCAGAGCTGGTTCTCGGGCTGCTTCTCTGCCTTGTCGGTATGTCCCATTGGGATGTCCTCGTTCTGTGGGGTGTCCCCTTGAACGGCTGCAGCATGGGCCGGTTCCCGAATGAAAGGGCCCTGCAGCACACGACGCTACCTTGCTTGGCGTAGGGCGCGGCCGTTGACCGACGCAAGGGTTGGGGGCACAAGCCCGATCACTTCCACTGGAGAGCGCCCATGAGGGTCGTGACCGTCTAGTTCGCGCCGGGGACCTGCCCGGCCTGGCACCTTGGTGCTGTCACTGCCCGCGTCGCTGACGCGCGCAAAAACGAACTCAATGTGGAAACCACCATGTTCGAATTTCTGAGGCGTTCCTCGCCGCTGTGGCGCAACGCAAACTTCAATCGTCTCTGGACTGCGCAGATCCTGTCTGCCTTCGGCAGCCGCATCACGCGCACGGCCATTCCCATCATCGCGGTCGGCGCGCTGGCGGTGACGCCGTGGGAGGCGGCGCTGCTGTCGGCGCTGAGCTATGCGCCCTACATGCTGGCGGGCGCGCTGGGCGGCGGCTTTGTCGAGCGCGCCAACAAGACGCGACTGATGGTGGCGCTGGACCTCCTGCGCTTTGTCATTGTCATTGCGGCGCCACTGGCCTGGTATTTCAACCTGCTGAACTTCTGGCTGCTGTGCGGGCTGGCGGCGGCGACCGGAGCGGCGAGTGCACTGTTCCAGAATGCCGATGTCGCCGTGCTGCCGCGTCTGGTCGCTAAGGATCAGCTGGTCGATGCGAATGCGCGACTGCAGGCGACGGAGTCGCTGGCGGAACTGACGGGGCCGGGCGCTGCGGGTCTGCTGATTGCAGTGCTGACCGCGCCGGTTGCGATGATCGTGGATGCGCTGACCTTCATCTGGTCGGCGTTCTGGCTGTGGAAGATTCCGAAGGGTGTGGCTGTCGCTGTCGATGAGTCGGCTGCGCCCGCCGGACCGAAGCCTGGGATGCTGGAGACATTGCGCGCGGACATCGTGATCGGCTTTCGCGCCATCGCGACGTGTCCGCCCATGCGCGCGATCATCACGGCGACGGCGTTCTGGTATGTCTCGGCCGGCTTCTTCTTCGCGACCTTCATGCTGTTCCTGATACGTGACCTCGGCCTGTCGCCAGCCGTCATCGGCGTCGTGATCTCGGTGGGCGGGCTCAGCGCCTTGCTGGGGTCGCTGATGGCGCGGCCGATGGCGAAGGCGGTGGGCTATGGACCTGCGATCGTGCTCGCTTTCAGCATCAGTGTGGCGGGGCTTCTGATGCTGATCCCGGCGGCGGCGTTCAAGCAATGGTCGATCGTGTTCCTCGTCGCGCAGCAATTCCTCGGCGATTTCGGGTTGATGATCTTCACCATCCTCGCGGTCAGCCTGCAGCAGAAACTGTTGCCGGAGGATCAGCTGGCGCGGGCCAATGGCTTCAACCAGGTGGTCAATGGCGCGGGCATGACGGGCTCGATCCTGATTGCGGGCTGGGTCGCGACAAGCATCGGTGTGACGAACACGGTGATGCTGGGCGCCGCGATCGGGGTGGTGGGCATCCTGCCGCTGCTGACGCGGCATCTGTTCAGCATTCGCGAGGAGCCAGAGGATCAGGCCGGACTGGTTGCGGCGGACTGAAACGAAAACATCCCGGAGGCCGCGAGGCGTCCGGGATGTTCGATGTCTTCAGTCAGCTGAGATCAGGCGCGCGCAGTCGCCGTCACGTCGCCGTGGCAGTTCTTGTAGCGCTTGCCCGAGCCGCAGGGGCAGGGGGCGTTGCGGGGCGTCGACGCCCAGGCGGCGGGCGTCGAACCTTGCGGCTGTTGTCCCATCTGTTGCGGCGGCGCGGCTTGCACCGGCGCAGGCGTCGGGCGTGATGTCGGCAGGCCGCCGGGGCGGCCATTGCCGGGATCATCGCCCGGGGGCTGCTCGGCGACGAACTGGCCGCGCATCAGCATGCGGGTGACGTCCGAACGGAGGTCGCTCAGCAGGCGCTCGAACAGGGTGAAGGCTTCGTTCTTGAACTCGTTCAGCGGATCGCGCTGGGCGTAACCACGCAGGTGGATGACCGAACGCAGCTGGTCGAGATGCCAGAGGTGCTCGCGCCAGCGCGTGTCGACGGCCTGCAGCAGGATCTGCTTTTCAAGCCAGCGCATGCGCTCGGAGCCGACTTGCGATTCCTTGTGAGCGTAGAAGCTGGTCGCGGATTCGTTCAGTTTGGCTGCGACTTCCATCGTCGCAACGCCTTCTTCGCCGGCCCATTCGCGGATCGGAACGGCGAGGCCGAGAACGTCGGCGACTTCTTCCTCAAGGTCAGCAAGGTTCCACTGATCCTGATAGGCTTTCTCCGGCATGTGGCGCAGGCACATGTCGTTGATCAGCTGCAAGCGCATGTCGGTGACGGTGTCGGACACGCTGGGCGAGCGCATGAATTCAATGCGTTGCTCGAACACGGCCTTGCGCTGGTCATTGGTGACGTCGTCGAACTTCAGCAGGTTCTTGCGGATCTCGAAGTTGCGCTGTTCGACGCGCTTCTGCGAGGTCTCGAGCGCCTTGTTCATCCACTTGTGGGTGATGGCCTCGTCTTCCTTGATGCCGAGGCTGCGCATGATCGAATCGAGGCGTTCGGCCGCAAAGATGCGGAGGAGGTCGTCCTCGAGGCAGATGTAGAATTTCGAGCGGCCCGGGTCGCCCTGACGGCCCGTACGGCCGCGCAGCTGGTTGTCGATGCGGCGGCTTTCGTGACGTTCGGTGGCCAGCACGTAGAGGCCGCCGGCGGCGAGCGCTTCGGCCTTCTTGGCGGCGACGTCTGCTTCGATCTTTTTGCGGAGGTCCTTGGTTTCTTCCTCGGTCATCTCGCGGCCGAGCTCCTTGGCGCGAGCCTCGCCTTCGTCAATGACGCGCATCTCGACGTTGCCGCCGAGCTGGATG
>CALRWU020000404.1:0-3738 GCA_943371945.1 Azorhizobium sp. AG788 | reverse complement strand
CCGAAGGCAGCCTCACCTCCAGGTCCGTCATCACCGGATTTTCCAGCGCGGCGAACAGTTTTGCGGATTGCTCGGCGACCTTCGACACGTCGTCCATGTAGGTGAACGTGCCGCGGCCCTGCCGCGCCGCGCGCGTCATGAAATAGGCGTTGGGCGCCGACCCGATGCCCACCGTGAACAGGCGCGAGCGACCGAGGCCATCATGGATGGCGGCGAACAACGCGTCCTCATTGCCGATCGAGCCATCTGTGATGAACACGATCTGGCGGACTTCATCCTTGTCCTCACCACTACGATCGACCAGCGCCGCCTTCAGCGCCGGCAACATCTCCGTGCCGCCATTGGCTTCAAGGTTGCCGACAAAGCGCCTGGCGCGAGCGAGGTTCTGCGCGTTGGCCGGAACGGCCGCTGTGAACAGCTGGTCCATCGTGTCGTCGAAACGGATGACGTTGAATTCGTCGGTCGGGGCCAAGCGATCAAGCGCCAGCAACAGGCCTTTCTTGGCCTGGTCCATGCTCTCGCCGCCCATCGATCCGGAATTGTCGATCACGAAGATCGTCTCGCGGTCACGACGCTGGCCTTCAACCTTCATCGCCGGCGGGTTCACCACGGCGAGCAGGTAGTCCTCGCCATTGCGCTCCTCGCGGAACAGGCTGGCGGTCGGGGCCTTCGAAGGTTCCGGCTTCCAGCTCAGCACGAAATCGCGGTCGGCCGGAACCTCGCCATCCTTCAGCGAGATGTGCGCCGTGTCGGTGTCGTCGCGCGTGACTTTCAATCCGTGCGTCTGCGAGGAGATGTCGGCGATCGGAATGCCGGCCTCCAGCGAGATGTCGAAATTGACCGGCAGGCGCAGGCCTTTCGCGCCGCTGGGTTCGTGCGCAGGGTGCAGAACGGGCGGCGTGATGCGATCACGATCCGGCACAGGGTCGCTGACGCCGAGTGTGCGATTGGTGCGGTCTGCCGTCAGGCCGTAAGTCGCCTTCGGGCTGTAGCGCGGCGCGATCACCAGCGGGAAACGCGTCGACCACACGCCATTATCGAGACGCGCCTTGTCCTGGTATTCGATCTGGATCGCTACCGTCTCGCCCGGACCGATATTGGCCAGCGACGTCGTGAACAGGTTCGGGCGCTCTTCTTCCACGAGGCCCGCGCGCTGTCCGTTGGCGGCAGCTACCTCATAGATGATGCGCGCTTCCTGGCGCTCCTTGATGTCGCCCTCGATGAAGCGATCACCGATCACGATCTTCAGCGTGTCGACGGCGGCGTCCTCGGGCAGGGGGAAGGCATAGACGCCTTCCACCCACTTGTCGGTCGGGTTGGTGAAGCGCTGGGTCAGCCGTGTCCGGATGATCGGTCCCGCGATATCCATCTTCACGTCGGCGGCGACCAGCGGCGCCTCGACATAACGCCCGGGCGTCGAGGACGGCAGCAGGAGGGAGCCGGAAGACACCTCTCCCTTGCTGACAGTTCCGTCCTGCGCGAACGCAGGAGAAGCCAAGAACGTGGGAGAAAGGCACGTAGCCGCCAGCAACGCGCCTGCCAGAGCCGGGCGCGTATTCAGTCCATGTGTTTTGAGGGTGCTCATCTGTTCCATCGGGGGGGCCCAGCCCCTTCGAGAAACACACACAACAATGTGAGCACGTCCGCCGTTTGCTTGAGGCGTGACGTTGTGGCGCCGACTGCGGCGGAGGGGCGCCGCGCAACGTTGGAATTGTGGCGAGGCCGCGCGATGCGTTAAGGAGAGACGACGCCGCACGATTTCCACGCGGCTGACAGTGTCTGGAGACGTCATGTCCAAGCTTGGCTACGCCGCGCTCGCGCTCACCATCCTCGCCGCCTGCAGCAGCGCGCCATCCCAACTCCCCGAGCCGACGCTTCCTTCAGCACCTTCGGTCTCCACGCCGACAGCCACCGCGGCGGGTACAGACAAGCCCTTCATGCCAAAGAACCTGTCGCCGGCCGCCGTCAACGCCGCCGACGACTTCCTCTGGCTGGAAGACGTTCTCGGCAGCCGCTCGCTCGACTGGGTCAAGGAACAGAACGCGCGCACCGAAGGCGTGCTGAAATCCGACGCCCGTTATGAGCCGTTCCGCAAGGAAGCGCTTGCCATCCTCACCGCGCAGGACCGCATTCCTGCGCCGGGTTTCGGCGGCGATGGCATCCGCAATTTCTGGCAGGACGCGAAGAATGTGCGCGGTCTCTGGCGCCAGACCACGCTGGACAGCTACCGTTCGGCCACTCCGAAATGGACCACCATCCTCGATATCGACGCGCTGGCGAAACGCGAGAAAGCCAACTGGATCTGGAAGGGCGCGGACTGCCTCGCGCCTGACGAAAGCCTCTGCCTCGTGAACCTGTCCGACGGCGGCAAGGACGCCGTCGCCGTCCGCGAGTTCGACGTCACGAAGAAGGCCTTCGTCGCCAAGGGCTTCAACATACCGGAAGGCAAGCACCGGATTGAATGGCTCGACAAGGACACGCTCCTCGTCGCTACGGATTTCGGCGCAGGCTCGCTCACCGAGAGCGGCTATCCCTTTATCATCAAGTCCCTGAAACGCGGCCAGAAGCTCGCCGATGCGACGGAAGTCTATCGCGGCTCCGCCAAGGACGGCGGCTATGGCGTCAGCCCTTCCGTCATGCACGACAGCGCCGGCGCTGTGCTGGCGGTGCTCGCCACCCGCCCGCTCGATACCTTCCGGCAGGAAGTCTACGACATCTCGGGCGCCAAGCCGCAGAAGCTCAACCTGCCAGAGCGCTCAACCCTGCGCGGCATGCTCGGCCGCGTCGGCGGACCTGCGCCGCGTCTCGTCTTCACGATTGAGGACAACTGGCGGATCAATGATCAGGACTTCAAGTCCGGCACGCTGATGTCCGTGCCCATGCGCATGCTTTTGCCGCCCCCTCCCGGCGTCGGCATCGTTCTCACCAAGGGCGATCTTTCGGTTATCGAACCGACGGCGCGCCAGTCGGTCGAGGAAGTCGAAATCTTCGACGAACGCATCTTCGCGACGTTGTATGACAATGTGCGCGGCCGCGTCAGCGTGTTCACCGACAAGGGCGAGTTCGGCGGCTGGCAACAGAACCCGATCAAGGCGCCGGAAAACGTCGCCATCCACCTCGGCTCATCGTCCCGCAGCCAGGAGAAGGCCTTCTTCACCTATGAAGGCTTCCTCACGCCCCCGACCCTCAACCTCGCTAACGTCGCGGCCCTGACGTCCGACACGGTGAAGGAAGCCCCCGCCAAGTTCGACGCCTCCAACGACATCGTCGAGCAGTTCGAGGCCACCTCCCGCGACGGCACGAAAATCCCGTACTTTGTGGTTCATCCGAAAGGTGAGCTCACGGGCAAGACCGCTACCATGATGTTCGGCTATGGCGGCTTCCAGGTCTCCTTCCCACCCGTCTACAAACCAGAGCTCGGCAAGATCTGGCTCGAGCGTGGCGGCGCCTATGTCATCGCCAACATCCGCGGGGGAGGCGAGTTTGGCCCCGCCTGGCACCAGGCCGCGCTCAAGGGCAATCGCCAGCGCGCCTTCGACGACTTCGCCGCCGTCGCCGCAGACCTTGCCGCGCGCAAGATCACATCTGCGAAAAACATCGGCATCTACGGCCGCTCGAATGGCGGCGTGCTGACGTCTGTAACGCTCACCCAGCACCCCGAACTCATCGGCGGCGCCGTCATCGAAAGCCCGCTGGTGGACATGCTGCGCTATCACGAACTGCCGCCGGGCGCTTCAT
>CALRWU020000403.1:0-3763 GCA_943371945.1 Azorhizobium sp. AG788 | reverse complement strand
GATCGCGGAGGGCGGCGCGAAGGCGGGGTTCGTTGAGGGCGGGTTCGATATTCCGGAGGCGAAGAGCCAGTTCGTCTGGGAGCACAAGAACGCGCTGCTGCTCTCGACCGACTGGGGCGGCGATGGCTCGACGCTGACCGAGAGCGGCTATCCCTTCGTGGTCAAGCGCCTCGCGCGCGGACAGGCGATGGGCGAGGCGACCGAACTTTTCCGCGGGACGAAACAGAATGTCGGCGTGTGGCCGCTGTCGTTCGAGGATGAAAAGGGGCAACGCTGGTTCGGCGCGGTGCAGGCGGAGACGTTCTTCACCTCGAGCTATCACCTGTTCAACGCGGACGGTTCGGTGACGCAGTTGCCGACGCCGAAGAAGTCCTCGCCGCAGGGCATCTTCGCCGACACGATGATCCTGACGCTGGAAGAGGACTGGACGCCGGAGGGGCAAGGCCAGTTCAAGACCGGCGACCTGGTGGGCTTCAGCTGGAGCGGGTTTCTCAAGGATAAAAAGCTGCCGAAGGTAGAGCTGATCTTCCGCCCGACGCCGAAACAGGCGCTGCAGGGCGTGGGCATCACGAAGAACAACCTGCTGGTCAACATCTCCGACAATGTCGTCGTGAAGGTGATGGCGTATGCGCGCAACGGCGCGACCTGGACATCGAACGAAGTGAAGCTGCCGCCGAACGGATCGGCGGGCGTGATCTTCGCCGACCATGAAGAGGCGACGGCCTTCCTCGGCTTCGAGAACTATCTCTCGCCGGACACGCTGTTCAGCTATGACTCCGCGACGGGCGAGGTGAAGCAGCTGCGCCAGTTGCCGGCGTGGTTCGACGCTGCGCCCTATCAGGTCGACCAGCATGAAGCGACGTCGAAGGACGGGACGAAGGTGCCGTACTCCGTGGTGCACAAGAAGGACATCAAGCTCGACGGCTCGAACCCGACGCTGGTCTATGGCTATGGCGGTTTCCAGGTAAGCCAGACGCCGGGCTATTCGGGCACGGTGGGCAAGCTGTGGCTGGAGCAGGGCGGCGTCTATGTGATGGCGAACATCCGCGGCGGCGGTGAGTTCGGTCCGGCGTGGCATCAGGCGGGGCTGAAGACAAAGCGGCAGGTTGTCTATGACGACTTCATCGCAGTGGCCGAGGATCTCATCGCAAAGAAGATCACATCGAAGCCGAAGCTCGGCGCGATGGGCGGATCGAATGGCGGCCTGCTAATGGGCGTGATGTACACGCAGCGGCCGGACCTGTTCCACGCGATTGTCTGCCAGGTGCCGCTGCTCGACATGCTGCGCTACAATCTGTTGTTGGCTGGAGCGTCGTGGATGGACGAGTATGGCGATCCCGAAGTGCCGGAAGAGCGCGCCTGGCTCGAGAAGCTGTCGCCCTATCACAATGTCGATGCGGGCAAGACCTACCCCGAGATCTACTTCGAGACCTCGACCAAGGACGATCGCGTGCATCCCGGCCATGCGCGCAAGATGGCGAAGCTGCTGGAGGAAATGGGCAAGCCCTTCCTCTACTACGAGAACATCGATGGCGGCCACTCGGCGGCGGCCAACCAGCGCGAAGCTGCAAGGCGGTCCGCGCTCGAGTTCACATATCTCGCGCGGAAGCTGATCGACGGGAAATAACGCCAACAACGTGGCGATCGCTGCGCATCGCGAGACGGCGCACTTCAAGCATTATCTGTCGAAGATCAGCGACCTTGCCGAGCGAACGGCGCTGGTCGTCAATTCGGTTGATGTCGCGCGATGCAGAACCACCCCGGAGTTTCCTCCGGGGCGCAAATGTGCTGGCCGTTTGCATAGGTCCGATAGGCGGGTCCTACGCTCAGTTATTGAGGATGATCGAAGCGATCACGCCTGTCGCAATCGCCGCGAGCAGGATTTCGCCGGTGTTGTTGTCGCGGATGTAGTGGTAGCCGCGCGGCGGGGCGTTGTAACGATAGACACGGTAATCGACTTCGCGGAAGCGATGATTGTCGTAACGAATGCGATCACCCTTGAGCCAGACCTGCTTCTTCACAACGACAACATGGGTGTGGTGGCGATCGCGATGATCATTGCGCGCGTAGTGACCACGGCCCTGGTCGGCGAAGGCAGGCGCCGCTGCAGCGAGGGGGGGCGGCGGTGAGAAGGGCGGCCGTTATGAGAGCGATGCGTTTCATTGTTTTTCTCCTGGTCAAAGCCCAAGCGCGGGGAGGCGCTGTTGGCGTACGGAGATGAAACGCCCGGGCGCATGAATGGGCGTTAGCCGCGGCGTTCAGGTATGTCGCCGTCTGTCACAGAATGAGCGGGTGCCCCGCAAATGCGAAAGTTTGCGACAGACATCGCGCGCACGTGAAGCGCACTGCAAAAACTCTGTGTGCGAACGTCGCGCATCCCGGTCGCATTCCGAAAGTTTCGTAACCTTGGCAGGGCGGTCGAAACGCAATGCGATGCGCGGAATCACAATTGAATCAGGCGCATTCGGCAGCGCATGAACTGCTCGTAATCGGATCGCGATGGCATCGTGTCCCGTGCGGAGCGAGGCGGTGTGCGGCAACCCCCTGAATGCGTGAAGGTTTGCCGTTGTTTCACTTGCCGCTCTTTGCCTGTGCGCCATGTTCCCGCTCAGGTGATGGAGGTTACCAAATGTCTTTGAAAATAATCGCGGCGATCGCCGCAATGGCGATGGCAGCGACTGCATGCCAGGCAATTCCGGACGACATGACGGTCGCGCAATACTGTGCGCAACCCGACAAGGCCAAGACTGATATCTGCAAGATTAATGTCGAGATCGACGGCCAGCAACGCGCGCTCGCCGACACCAACATGAGCCTCGCTCAAGCCCGCACGATCGCTGACAGCGCGATGGCCCGCGCAAACGCGGCTCAATCCTCGGCTGATGCCGCAATGCTGGCGGCAACCGACGCGAAGAACTCGATCGCTACGCAGGCGGCGTTCAACTGCACGACCACCACGGTCAACAAGTCGAAGACCGGCCAGTGCGCTCCCGGCTACAAGGTGCAGTCGTGCGTCCAGACGCGCTACACCTACAGCGCTGGTGCTCCGTCGATCCTGCGTGAAGTGACGGACGAAGGTTGCCGCTTCAACGACAAGGTCCTCGAAATGCAGATCCGTTGCTGCACCACGGGCCCGGCGCCGGTTCCGACCGAAGCCGCAACGCCTGTCGTCGCGCAACCGACCGCTCCGGTGACCCCGGCCCAATCTTCTTAAGGGAGGCGTCTTAATCGACTGATCTACTGAAAAAAATCGAAGCGCCGCTCCAAATCCCGGAGCGGCGCTTTTGTTTTGCGCCATGCGTGCGGCGGGTCACGCCATTTGCGGTGTCGCTGCGATCACGGGTGCGCGGCTTCTCAGCAGTGCGACGCCCAGCAGGAGCGCCCACAATGCCCAGAGCGAGAATCCGATCGCGTTGATGGCGGAGACGCCTGGCACGCCGAAAGGCTCCAGCATGCCAGCCATCACGGTGAGGCTGAGGGCAGCGCCGGTGACAGACAGGATGCGATGTGTCGGAAAAATGAGCGCGGCGATCAGCAACGTCCACACGCCAGTAAAGAGGTAGCCGAGATGTTCGCCGACGCCGACGCCGAGATAGAGGTTGGTCGCGTCGAAGATCGCTGCAGCCGTGCTGCGATCAATGTCGGTCGCGCCTGGCGAAGTATAGGCTGCGGCAAGGCCGGGGACGAGCACGACCCAGCGGATGAGGCCGAGCGCCTGGACGAGGCCGGCGAGGATGCCAAAGGCAGCGGAAAGGCCGGCGAG
>CALRWU020000402.1:0-3787 GCA_943371945.1 Azorhizobium sp. AG788 | reverse complement strand
ACGGGGTGACGGGCGACACGCCCGCCATCCCGCTTGAGAACGCATCCGCGGTCAACTAGACCGTCGGGGGAATCTGGATCAGCGGACGGCCTGTTTGCCGGTTCGCATCAACGTAGGGACTGAAGCCATGGCGGGCGACGTCAAGCACGACTATCACCTTGTGAAGCCGAGCCCGTGGCCTCTGCTGGCCTCGCTCGCGTTGGGCGCGATGGTGCTCGGCGGCGCAGGCTACATGAAGGGCCTGTGGTTCATTCCGCAGGGCGCCCTGTGGGGACCGCTGCCGGGTCTCGTGGCCCTGATCTTCGTGCTGATCGGCTGGTGGGGCGACGTCCTCAAGGAAAGCCGCGCGGGCGACCACAAGGAAGTGGTCCAGATCTCGCTGCGTTACGGCATGGTTCTTTTCATTGCGTCCGAAGTCATGTTCTTCGTGGCGTGGTTCTGGTCGTTCTTCGAAATGACGATCTTCCACACGCTGCGGGCCAGCCCCGCGCACTCGGACCTCGCGAACGCTGCAATCGAGCAACTCGTTCACTGGGACCAGTGGCCGGTGACGCAAACCGACGGCCACCAGGTTCGCCCGTTCGATCCGTTCCACCTGCCGCTGATCAACACACTGATCCTGCTGCTGTCGGGCACGACCGTCACGTGGGCGCACCACGCGCTGCAGGTCAACGATCGCAAGGGCGCAATCACCGGCCTGACGCTGACAATTCTGCTCGGCATGGCATTCACGGCGTTCCAGGTCATCGAGTATTCGGAGGCGGGCTTCTCGTATGACGGTTCGCTGTATGGCTCGGCCTTCTTCATGGCGACCGGCTTCCACGGCGCACACGTTGTCATCGGAACAATCTTCCTGATGGTCTGCCTGGGTCGCCTGCTGGCTGGCGGTATGAAGGCGGAGAAGCATCTCGGATTTGAGTTCGCTGCCTGGTACTGGCACTTCGTCGACGTGGTGTGGCTGTTCCTCTTCGCCTTCGTCTACGTCACGCCGCACCTGGTCTGGGGCGATGGACCGCCGGGCGTTGGTCACTAGCGGTACCGGCTGATGGGCAGGAAGACGGCGTTTCTCGGCTTCCTGGCGATCCAGCTTGTTGCGATCGCCTTGTGGGTCGCGCCGCTGATCCAGTTCATGCAGGCCGGTCACCCTATGGTGGATTCGGCACAGCAGATCTGGTCGGGCGGCGCCAATTCGCTGATCGACAGCAATTTCCGCACGGGGCAGGAATTTGTACTCGCCCCGACGTTTGATCCGTTCGGCAGCTTCCTGATTGCCACACTGCTTATGGCCGGCGCCGGGTTCGGCGCGGCCGGGGCCATTTTCCTGTGGCGTCGCTCGATGGTGTGGTTCGCTGTTGGGGTGTCACTCGTTGCGCTGCTTCTGGGCGCAGGCGGCAACTGGTTTATCGCGACGCAGTGGCAGGGCGATACCGCGTTCCCGCCGGGCTATGTCAACGCAGACCTGCTGTACGCCTTCTCACGCGCGTTCAACATGCAGTTCTATATCGGTTTTGCGCTTTACGCCGTATCTGCGGTCTTGGTGATCGCCGGTTTCGCGACGCGCGAGCGACCGCTTGGCTACCAGGTTGTCGCACTGAACTGGATCGTGATCTCAGTCGTCTGGTTGGCGATGTGGGTGTTCCTATATGTGCTGCCCCACAAGCCCGCGCTGGGGTAGCCCATATCGGGCTGTTCCCAAGCGGGCTGAGGAGTTGACGTCATGGCGGTTTCCGCCCTTTCGGCTGGCCTGCGCTGCCGCTGTCCCAATTGCGGCGAAGGGCGGGTGTACCGTGGTTTCCTGACATTCAAGGAGACTTGCGATACGTGCGGCGCCGATCTGACAATTGCTGACGCGGGGGATGGGCCCTCATTCTTCGTGATGTTCGCGGCACTTATCCTGATCGTGCCGTCGGCCATGTTCTTCGAATTCGCATTCCGCCCGCCGGGGTGGGTCCACATCCTGATCTGGCCACCCATCACCATCGCATTCGCAATGTTCTTCCTCCGCCCCGTAAAGGCGCTGCTGTTCGCGTTGCAGTGGAAGCACAAGGCCGGGGAAGCCCGCCTGCAGGATTAACCGCTGGAGTAGCGCTGCAGTCTGCGGGGGGAGTATCCTGAGACCATGTATTTTCGACCGCTTCCGGTTCTGACCATCATTGCGATTCCAGCACTTGTCGCGCTGGTTTGGCTCGGCGTGTGGCAGAGCCAACGCGCGGGATGGAAGGCGGACCAGATCGCGGCGTTCCAGACCCACATGCAGGCCGCGCCGCTGACGCAGCAGGAAGCGTGTGCTGCGGGGCTAAGCAGCGGCCAGATCATCGCGCCGCCATCGGCCGAAGGCGCGACACTGCGCGTGTTCGGGCATCAGGCAGATGGCGCTCCGGGATGGAAGCACTATCAGGCGGCGGAAATCTGTGGCGCGCCAGTGCTGGTCGAAACCGGGTTCGACGCGCTGGCAATCGGCGGGCCGGGTGCGGCGATCCCTGGCGCTGTTCGGACGACGTCGCCTGACCGCTTCATCGTCGCGCCGTGGCCTGAGCAACCCCTGATGGCGGCGCCCAACGCCCCGGCGCGGAATGAATGGAGCTGGTTTGACGCGCCGGCCATCGTCAAGGCGCTTGGGTTGCCCACGCTGGATATCCGATACGTGCTGACGCCGTTGGAGGGGATGCCGGACTACCTGGTCCGCACGCCTCCGGAGACGCATGTCGGCTATGCGGTCACCTGGTTCGGGATGGCGATTGCGTTCGCGGTGATATACGGCCTGATGCACATGCGGGCAGGGCGTCTGCGGTTCGGCAAGTCGCCAAGCATCGGAACTGAGTGATGAAGTACGTCTCTACACGCGGTGCAGCAGGGCCCGTCGATTTTCTGTCGGCGAGCCTCATGGGGCTTGCGCCGGATGGCGGCCTGTTCAGCCCGCAGGAATGGCCAGGCATTGCGCGCCCGAAAGCGACCGACACGTATGTCGAGACAGCCACGCGCGTGATGTCGGCCTTTGCTGGCGACGCAGTGCCGGTGGCCGCGATCCGCGGCATGGCGGAGCGCGCGTATGCTGCGTTTGCGCATCAGTCAGTCGCGCCGCTTGTTGAGGTTGGTCCCGGGCGCTGGATGCTGGAGTTGCATCACGGTCCGACGCTGGCGTTCAAGGATGTCGCGATGCGGTTAATCGCGCAGCTTTATGATTACGTGCTGGAACAGCGCGGCGAGCGGATGACGATCCTGTGCGCCACATCGGGCGACACGGGCGGCGCCGCGGCGTCTGCCTTCGCTGGCTCCAGGCACGTCGACATGGTGATCCTGCACCCGCTGGATCGCGTCTCGCCGACGCAGCGCCTGTTCATGACCGCGACGGGCGCGGACAATGTGCACAACTTAGCGCTTGAGGGCGACTTCGACGGGACGCAGGCAATCCTGAAACAGCTGATCGGTGACGAGCAGTTCAAGCGGAAGACTCGGCTTGCTGCGGTGAATTCGATCAACTGGATGCGGGTGGCGGCGCAGAGCGTCTACTTTGCGCAGACGCAGGCGCAGCTCGGCGCGGAGACGCCGGTCCATTTTGTTGTGCCGACGGGCAATTTTGGTGATGCGCTGGCCTGCTATGTAGCGGCGCAGAGCGGACTGTTGACTCAGTTCAGCTGTACGTCCGCGGTCAACGCAAACGACGCCATGGCGCGCCTCATCTCGGGCCAACCGCTGACGCGCGGCGAAACGGCGCCAACGATCAGCCCCGCGATGGACATTCAACTGCCGAGCAATTTTGAGCGGCTCTATTTCGAGGCGACGAGCG
>CALRWU020000401.1:0-3788 GCA_943371945.1 Azorhizobium sp. AG788 | reverse complement strand
CGCGCCTGCGGATCCGCCTCGAAGACCGCCTTGTTGTCGGAAAGGCTCCTGGCCAGCCGCGGCCCCACCACGAAGCCATCCTCTGCCAGCTTGATCGCCGGCTCGAAGAGCTTCGCCCACGACAGCTTGCCGTGGTGCTCATGCACCATCTTCAGCATCGGGATCAGCGCCGGCGTGCCGATCGATTTCCCGCTCGCCTGTGCGAGCTCGAATGGCAGCGCCTTGCCATCGACCAGGAACATGTCGGGCGTCGCGCCTGCCGGGGCCCACTCGCGGCCGTCATAGGCATCGATCGCCGCGCCATCCGCTGTGTAGTGGATCAGGAACCCGCCACCGCCCACGCCAGACGATTCCGGCTCCACCAGGCCAAGCGTCACTTCAACCGCGATCGCCGCATCGATCGCGCTGCCGCCCGCGCGCAGCATCTCCAGTCCCGCATCCACCGCCAGCGGATCGGCCGCCGCAACCATCGCCTCGCCCTTGGGGGCGGGCGCAACCGCCGGCGCATTGCTGCACGCTGCCAGGAAAGCGAGTACAGCGACGGCCGTCACACGTGGCGCCAACGTCCACCCGCAAAATCTCATCACGCTCTCCAGGCCACGCCGCTGACCAGCGTGTCATGCCACGCGTCGCCAGAAACACAAACGGCGGCCCGATAAGGAGCCGCCGTTCGATTGGTCTCGCTAGTCGTAGCCTCAGACGCCCTGCGGCTCAGGCTCCGCGCCGCCAAAGCCCTCGTCGGACTTCGGCTTCTTCTTGATCACCGGCACAGCGGAGGTCGGGCCCGTCGGCGTATCATCCGGGCGATCCGGACGCTTGCCCTTGAACAGGTCGTTGACCTCGTCGCCGCTCAGCGTTTCGTATTCCATCAGTGCCGCCGCCAGCTGGTCGAGCAGGTGACGGTTGTCGGTCAGGACCTGACGCGCCTTCTTCTCACCGTCGGTGACGATGCGGCGGATCTCCTGGTCGATCAGCTTCGCGGTCTCGCCTGACACGTTCTGGCGTTGCGTCACCGAGTGCCCGAGGAAGACTTCCTGCTCGTTGGCCGAATAGCGCAGCGGTCCAAGCAGTTCGCTCATGCCCCATTCGGTCACCATGCTGCGTGCGATGCTCGTCGCCTGCGTGATGTCGCTGGAAGCGCCCGTGTTCAGGTGGTCTTCGCCGTAAACCAACTGCTCGGCGATACGACCACCGAACGCCATGGCGATCTTCGCCTCGGCCCAGGTCTTGGTATAGCTCAGGCGATCAGCTTCCGGCAGCGACCATGTCACGCCCAGCGCACGGCCGCGCGGGATGATTGTCACCTTGTGGAGCGGGTCGTTGCCGACAACCATGATGTTGACGATGGCGTGGCCAGCCTCGTGCACGGCGGTCGCCTCTTTTTCCTTCTGCGTCATCACCATGGACTTGCGCTCAGGTCCCATCATGACCTTGTCCTTGGCGTCCTCGAACTCGCGCATGCCGACCGAGCGCTTGCCACGACGGGCAGCAAGGAGGGCGGCTTCGTTGACGAGGTTGGCGAGGTCGGCGCCGGAGAAGCCCGGTGTCCCGCGCGCGATCGTCTTCGGCTCAACGTCCTTGCCGAGTGGCACGTTGCGCATGTGCACTTTCAGGATTTTCTCACGACCGATGATGTCCGGATTGCCGACAGTCACCTGGCGGTCGAAACGGCCGGGACGCAGCAGGGCGGGGTCGAGCACGTCGGGGCGGTTGGTCGCCGCGATGATGATGATGCCTTCATTGGCTTCGAAGCCATCCATTTCGACCAGCAGCTGGTTGAGCGTCTGTTCGCGTTCATCGTTGCCGCCGCCGAGGCCCGCGCCACGATGGCGACCAACGGCGTCGATCTCGTCGATGAAGATGATGCAGGGCGCATTCTTTTTTGCCTGCTCGAACATGTCGCGCACGCGGCTTGCGCCGACGCCCACGAACATCTCGACGAAGTCAGAGCCCGAGATGGTGAAGAACGGCACGTTTGCTTCACCGGCCACGGCGCGCGCGATCAGCGTCTTGCCGGTGCCCGGAGGTCCGACCAGCAGCGCGCCTTTCGGGATCTTGCCGCCGAGGCGCTGGAACTTGGACGGGTCTTTCAGGAAGTCGACGATCTCTTCGAGTTCTTCCTTGGCCTCGTCCACGCCCGCAACGTCATCGAACGTTACGCGGCCATGCTTCTCGGTTAGGAGGCGCGCCTTGGATTTGCCGAAGCTCATCGCGCGTCCGCCGCCGCCCTGCATCTGGCGCATCAGGAAGAACCAGAGGCCGACGATGAAGAGCAGGGGAAGCGCTGAAATGATATAGCCGAGGATGGTACCGCCGGACTCGGCGTCTTCCACCTTGACGTTGACGTTCTTCTCTTCGAGGCGATGCGCGAAATCGAGTTCCATTTCGCGGAACACGGCGAACTGCTTCTGGCCGTCCACGACGGTAGAAACCTTGTTGCCCTTGATCACGGCTTCCTTCACGCGACCGGCGTCGACCTGACGCTGGAACTCCGTGTAGGTGATCTCTTGGGATCCGGCTGTCCCCGACGAGGTGGTCATCACGGTGACCAGCGCGATCAGGAGGAACAGAACGACGCCAAGGAGCGCCATGTTGCGCATATTCATTCGCGCGGCCTTTCGTGTGGGATACGTCCCGGTGAGAAGATACGTTCCGGGAAGATAGGGCCTATAATCCCCGAAAACGAGTGCTGAACCGTTAAGCGCCTGTCACTTTCGTGCGTCTTTTTCGTCTTTCAGGGGCGCCGCGCGTCTCAGACGGCGAGAACCCCCAGTTTGGGGGCCTCCAGCAGTCTGGTCGCCCGTGTCCAGTCCGGCTCTGGGAGTGTGGGGTTTCCCCGTCGGACGGGAGCCTGCGAAACGACCAGGAAAGCCCCCGCACTTACATGGATTTTGGCTCCCCCGAGGGTCACGCCGCGCCCCAGCGCCGGGTCACGCGTGATGATGCGCTGCAGCAGCCGGTTCAGGGCGTCGCCTCGCGGACCGCGTTCGGCTCCGCCCGCGGCCAACACCAGCGCCTCGATCGCGCGTCGCAGCGCCTCATCACTGGCGCTGTCCAGTGACGCGAGCGGAATCTCCGCTGTGTCTCGCCCGGTGTCGACCCGCGTCAGCGCCAGCAGCGCCGATGCTTCCGCAGTCACGGCGGCGCGGATGTGCATCAGCCCGTCCATCACATGCAGCGCCTTCAGGTGAGTCTGCTGATCCATCCGCTGCAGAAGACGCCGCATCCGTACGCGCTCGAAACGGCTGGCTGTGTTCGATGGATCCTCTACCCACGGAATGCCGCTCGCGCGCAGCTCATCGCGAAGCTCCTCCCGCCCAAACGCCAGCAGGGGCCGCACAAGGTTGAGCTCTCGACCCTCGGGCCAGACTGGCGAAACACCGTTCGGCATCAGGCCGGCAAGGCCATGCCAACCAGAGCCCTGTCGCGCACGCATGAGAAATGTTTCCAGTCGATCGTCACGCGTGTGACCCAGGGCGAGGATCTTGACGTCATTCTCGTGCGCCCACGCCGCCATCAGCCGGTGGCGCGCCTGCCGCGCAGCGTCCTGGCCCACAGGCCTGTCCTGCGCACGCGTCCATGTCCGGATGCTGTGTTCGACGCCAAACGCTTCGCACACGCGATGCACATGTCGGGCCTCGCCGGCTGCTTCAGGCCGCAGGCCGTGATCCACGGTGACAGCAAGACACGTGACGCCGGATTGGGCTGCGTAATCCGCCGCCAGCATCAGCAAGGCCAGCGAGTCGGATCCGCCGGAAACGGCGACGCCGATACGGTCATGGCCGTCG
>CALRWU020000400.1:0-3792 GCA_943371945.1 Azorhizobium sp. AG788 | reverse complement strand
ACCAGCAACGGCGAAGAGTTTACCTGCAAGACCATCGATGTCTGCGCCGGCGGCCTGCGCATCAATCATGCATGCACACTCGAGAAAGGCGAGAGCCTGGTGCTCTACGTCGAAGGTGTCGGCCGCGTCGAAGGCGTCGTCGCCCGCGTCCTGAACGAGATCGGTTACGCCATCGAGTTCAAGGTACCGCAACGCAAGCGCGAGAAGATCGCCGACGCCCTCACCTGGCTGATCAACAAGGACAGGCTCGGCCTCACCGATGAGCGCATCGCCGAGCGGCGCCCGTCCGCCGGCCAGGTCATCGCCATCCATGGCAAGGGCGTCTCTATCTCCTGCGCCGTCTCGGAAGTTTCGTTGTTCGGCGTCGCCCTCAAGACCGCTGGCCCCCGCCCCATGATCGGGGACCGCGTAAAAATCGGCGAGCGTGCAGGAACCTGCGTCCGCTACATCGACGGCGGCTTTGCTGTCGATTTCCGCGCGGTCAAAGGGACGGATAGCTGAGGCTTGCGAGCCTAACAGTCCACCGCAAGCGCGTTCTTCAATGTCCGCAAATCGAAGAAGTAGTGACGTTTGTTCTGAACCTCGGCACCGATCTGGATCGGGCCAAGCCCCTGCCTGGGCGGTTGAGGCAATTCAGCCGCTGAAGGTAACTCTGCCGAGGGCCGCATAAAGGGCTTCGACGTCGATTGGTTTCGACAGATAATCGGTCATTCCGACTGCCAGATAGCGATCCCGATCGCCAACAAGTGCGTTCGCAGTCAGTGCAATGATCGGAATTCCGCCAGCCCGCCCGCCAAGCTCGCGAATCCGCTGCGCGGCCGTTGGGCCGTCCATCATCGGCATCATCACGTCCATCAGGACCGCATCAAAGGTCTGGCTCGCAGCCATGGCGACCGCGTCCCGCCCGTCCGATACGACTGTAGTCTGATGTCCGCCCGCCTCAAGCAGGGCGCGAAGAATCTGCTGCATCGCGGGATTGTCTTCCGCGACAAGAACGCGGAGATTTTTTGTCGGAGATGCCTGCGACTCCACACGTTCGGGCGAAGGCGGAACTGCTACCGGCGCGGCGATCGTGAAGTTGAACGCACTTCCATCTCCCAGCTTGCTGTCGACCTGGATCACCCCTCCCATCATGCTGACAAGCTGCTTTGAAATAGCCAGACCCAACCCCGACCCGCCATGCCTGCGCGTTGTCGATGAATCGACCTGGAAGAACTGATCGAAAACCTTGTCGACCATGTCGTCCGCGATACCCGCCCCGGTATCGCGCACAGTGCAGCGCGCGACCTGCTGATCGGCATCGTAGCTGACAGCGACCTCAACCCTGCCTGCGCCTGTGAATTTCACCGCGTTGCCAACAAGGTTTGTAAGCACCTGACGCACTCGTCGTGCATCGCCCATCACCCATTCAGGCACAGACGCCTCAACCGCGGTCGCAAGGGTCAGCGACTTGTCGCGAGCGAGCGCACAGAACAAGGAGACGACATCATTCACGACGGTCGAGAGGCTGAACGGCGCGCTGTCTAGCGACAGATGTCGGCTCTCAAGCTGTGACACATCAACAATGTCATCAAGCACTGACATCAGGTCGCGCGCCGACTTTAAAGCCGTCGCGGCGTGCGCTCGCTTGGCCTCATCAACTTCGGCCCGCAACAAAACCTCAAGCATGCCGATGACGCCGCTCATGGGCGTGCGGATTTCATGACTCATGCGGGCCACGAACTGGCTTTTTGCGAGCGACGATTCTTCGGCCTCGCGCTGTTTGCGGACGAGTTCATCGGTCAGGGTCACGTCCCGCGTCACATCCCGCGATACGCCGAGAATCTTTCGAGGGCCTGCGGACGCGGACGAAAGACGCATCCTGATCTCGATGTACCGAAAGCTGCCACCCGCCGCTCGCACCCTTGTGCGGCAAACGGATGGCTGATCCTGCAACACCACCCGGCTCGCCTGCTGCTCAAACTCCGCTCGATCCTCCGGATGAAGAAAGTCCAACGCCATTGCCGTACTGAGCGGTTGCGTCATTCCCGGTGGTGCGAAGGTCGGCGGAAGGTAAGGAAGTCCCTGCAACAAACCTGTTTCGAGGTCGATCTCCCAGACGCGAAGTTCAGCAGCCTCAATCGCTGCCGTGAGGCGCGCATGGAGGACTTCCATTTCGGCCTGGGCTGCCCTTGCTGCGGTGACATCCTGCGCGGTGCCGAAGAGCCTTGTCGCCCGTCCGTTGATCCGCTCCGCCTGATAGATGTTCTGCACCCAGATACGACGACCGGTCGCGGTTATCGCCTGGTACTCAAGCTCGGCCGGCAGCCCGTCCACAACGGCTCGCCTGCGGGCAAGGGCCACCGCCTCACTGAATTCCGGGGCGATAAACTTCGGATGGTCTTCGAGCCGCGGATTAAATGTTTCGCCAACTTCGAAGATCGCGCGCACCTGCGGCGACCAGATCGTTTCCTTCGTCTGGAGATCAAATTCCCAGCCGCCAATTCCCGACAGGCGCGAGACTTGCTCGTTCAGCTGCTCATAACGTCGACGCTCCGCTTCGGCCTTACGTTGGGCAGTCACATCCTCCAGCGTTCCGACGACGCGAACAGTGCGGCCGTCGAACCGTTCGGCATGCCCGATGCTGCGTAGCCGCACCGCTTTGCCGCGAATCGTGACTGCGTCGTATTCAATGTCGAACGGCAGCGCCAGCAGCGCGGCATCACGAACGGCAGCTCTTACCAGCTCAAGCGCATCAGGAGGCATAAACGTAGCCATGGTTTCGTTCGTTGGCTCGAAAGTCTCGGCCACTTCGAATATCCTACGTAACTGACGCGTCCACGTATGCTTGCCTGACGGAATGCTTACCTCCCAGCCGCCCACGCCGCTCAGCTTTGAAATCTCTTCCAGCAGGCTCTCAGCTCGGCCGAGTGTGCGCTCCAGTTCGCTTTCGCGTGTGATATCCTGCACCGTGCCGACAAGACGCGTGACCTGTTCCTCGCTCTTCTCGACCCTGCACGCGCTTCTAATGCGAATGGTGCGACCTCTTGCGGTAATGGCGTCGTACTCGCAGTAGGACGGGATACCTGACGTCGTCGCACGCTGGACGGATTCCGCCTGGATTTCGAGGGCGCCCGGCGCGAAGAAGGCTCGCAAGGACTCCGGGGTGGGTTCGAACGCATCATCGACTTCATGGATGCGCCGCGTCTCCTTTGACCAGATAACGCGGTTGGTCGCAGGATCGTACTCCCATCCCCCGATCCCGCAGAGCGCAGACATCTCTTCGAGGAGGATCCTGCTTCGCTCAAGCTCTGCCTTCGCATTCTGTTCGTCGGTTACGTCTTGTAACAGGCCAAAGAGACGCACCGTTCGACCATCAACGCGCTCCGCCTGGCCGGTCGAACGGATCCAGATTTTGCGACCGCGGGCGGTAACCGCAGGATAGACAATTTTCCACGGCGTGCCCGAGCGCAGCGCTTCGCGAAGAACCTTTGCCTCGACACCATTGGCGGCGAGGCTTCGAAACCTTGGCATGTCCGACGGAGCGATGGGGCTTTTGACATCGACCTCGAAAATCCTGTGGTACTCCGAAGAGCAAACCAGCGACTGTTTCTCGATGTCCCATTCCCAGGTTCCGATACCGCTCAGGGTACGAATTTCCTGGTCGAGCGAAGTCGTAGACAAGCCTAGCGCCCCCCTGGTTGCCGGTGCATCACCGGGATCGCCGACGTCGCAGGACGTCGACTGCCGATCAGCGCGCGATTCTCCGCCCTTTACCTTGTCACAGGTCAACCACACTGGAACCGGGCGCCA
>CALRWU020000399.1:0-3817 GCA_943371945.1 Azorhizobium sp. AG788 | reverse complement strand
TCGCCACACTGCCGATCCTCGTTCTCGTCGCCGACATCATTGGCGTCCTCGGCGGGTGGCTCGTCGCCGTCAGCGCGCTCGATTTCAATGGCTCGCTCTACCTCCGTAATTCGTGGAGCTTCGTCACTGGCAACGATATCTGGTCGGGCGTTATCAAGGCGGCCGTTTTCGGCGGAATCATCTCGCTGATGGGTTGCTATCAGGGCGATCGCTCGCAGGGCGGCGCGGGCGGCGTCGGTCGCGCAGCTACGCTCGCCGTGGTCGGCGCAGCCGTCCTGATCCTCGCCAGCAACTACATCCTCACCTCGATATTCGTGAGGATCGGCCTGTGATCGATTTCTCGACCAAGCCCATTCTTGAACTCAAGAACGTCCACAAGGCGTTCGGACCGAAGCAGGTCCTGCGCGGCGTCGATCTCACCGTGGCGCAAGGCCAGTCGCTGGTCGTCATCGGCGGCTCCGGCACCGGCAAGTCCGTCACCATCAAGTGCGCACTCGGCCTGCTGAAACCCGACGAGGGCGAGATCAGCTTCGATGGCGAAGCTGTTTCCAACCGCAAGACGCTCGATACCATCCGTCGCCGCACCGGCATGTTGTTCCAGGGCGGCGCGTTGTTCGACAGCCTCACCGTCTGGGAGAACGTCTCCTTCGCGCTGCTCTATCGCGACCATGTCGGCCGCGCTGAAGCGAAGAAACGGGCCATCGAAAATCTCGCCAAGGTGCGCCTCCCCGCCTCCGCCGCCGACCTCCGCACAGGGGAGCTTTCCGGCGGCATGCAGAAACGGGTTGCGCTCGCCCGCGCGATTATCGCGAACCCCGATCTTATCTTCTTCGACGAACCCACCACAGGCCTCGATCCGATCACCGCCGATGCCGTCAACAACCTCATCGTCGAACAGGTAAAGGCGCTCGGCGCCGCCGCCATCACGATCACGCATGACATGGCCTCCGTCCGCAAGATCGCCGACGAAGTCGCCATGCTGCACGAAGGCCGCATTATCTGGCGTGGCCCGGTCGCAGATCTCGACAAATCCGGCAATGCTCACGTCGATCAGTTCGTGAACGGCCGCGCCGAGGGGCCGATCCAGCCGGCGATCTGAAGGCAGCTCCGCCAGCCTTGCTCCCACTCCAGACACCTGCCACAACCCGAACCGATACGGGCATGCAGAGCCGCCGCAGCGGCCACATCACGGGGCATCGATGTCCATCCTCAAGCTCGACCATGTCGTGAAGCGCTTCGGCGATTTTACGGCGGTCAACGATCTCACCTTCAGCGTGCCCGAGGGCGGCATCTTCGGATTCCTCGGCGGCAACGGCGCAGGCAAGACCACGAGCCTGCGCATGGCGCTCGACATCATCCGCCCGACATCCGGCTCCATCGAAATCCTCGGCCGCAAGCCAGGCCGCGAGAACGCGTCCCAGATCGGTTTCCTGCCGGAAGAGCGTGGCCTCTACCGCCGCATGACCGTGCTCGATACCATTGTCTATTTTGGCCGCCTCAAGGGGATGGAAGCCGTCGACGCCAAGCGTGCAGCGGAGCGTCTGATTGAGCGCTTCGGCCTCGGCGAGTGGACCAAGTCCATGGTCGAGAAACTGTCGAAGGGCATGTCGCAAAAGGTCCAGGTCGCCGCCGCAATGGTGAACAAGCCCCGGCTGCTGATCCTCGACGAACCCTTCTCCGGCCTCGACCCGGTGAACCAGAAAGTCCTCGAAGATCTCGTGCTGGAAATGGCGCAGGCAGGCTCAACCGTCGTCTTCTCCACCCACATCATGCAGCATGCCGAACGCCTCACGAACCGCATCGTCCTGTTGGCGCGCGGCCGCAAGGTTTTCGAGGGCACGCAGGAAGAAGCGCGCGCGACGCTGCCCGGCCGCCTCACGCTCACGTCGCAAAACGATCCTTCCAGCCTGCCCGGCGTGGTCTCGGCAAAACGCTCGGGCAGCGCGGATAGCTGGAGCACGTGGGACGTCGCACTGAAACCAGGCGCTACGCCCGGCGAACTCCTGCAGGCCTGCACATCAGGCGGTTTCGCCCTGCGCGGCTTTGAAAGCCACCGGCCAAGCCTGCACGACGTCTTCATCCACCTTGTCGGCCCCGAACAGGAGACGACCCCGTGAAGAACATCCTTCTCGTCGCCACCCGAGAGTACAAGCAGATCGCCGCCACACGCGGCTTCTGGGTCATGCTGCTGGTCCTGCCGCTGGTGATTGGCGTGACCCAGATCGCCGGACGCTTCTTCCGCCCGCAACTCAACTCCGCATACGTGCTGGTCGATGCGTCAGGACAATTTGAGTCCGCAATCGATCGCCGCCTCAACCTCAACTATCAACGCGTCGAACTCGGCGCCTTCTCCGCCTATGTGCAACGCTGGAACCTTCAGTCCATCGCCCCCGACGCCATTTGGGCCAAGGGCGAACGCTGGTTCAACGACGCGCAGATCGAACAATTCGTCGCCGACGGCGGCATCGCAGCAGCGCTGGCAACCATCCAGCCACACCTGCCGAAGGACGCGCCGCTCTACGACATTGATCCGCCCACCTACATTCGCGCTCCGCTGCCGGCCGGCATCAACTCAGTAGATGGTCCCGATGCGATCGCCACTGCGCTCGCAGACGCACTGCAGAATGAAATCGACACCCCCGATGGCAAGCGGCCGCTCGCCCTCGTTGCCTACATTCCTGCGACGCCAGGCACAGAGACCCCCGTCCGCATGTGGACCAATGGCGCACCGAACCAATCGCTTGTCGACAATGTGCGCAACGAGATCACCCGTATCCAGCGCAGCCAGGCGCTACAGGCCAGCGGCCTCACGCCCGAGGCTTCCGCAAACATCATGGACATCAGCACGCCGATCAACCTCAGCGCCCCGCCGCAAGGCGGCGGCCGCGAGCAGGTGGTGATCCGGTCTGCCTTGCCGCTTGTGATGGTTTACCTGCTGCTGGTCACCGTGATGACGACAGGCTCGATGATGCTGCAGGGCGTGATCGAGGAACGCTCCAACAAGCTGCTCGAATCCATCCTCGCCACCATCCGGCCCGCTGACCTGATGCACGGCAAGCTCCTCGGCCTCGGCGCTATCGGCCTCACCATTCTCGCTGTCTGGGTCGCCGCCGCTGTCGGCGCGGCCTTCTTCGTGCAGGGCATGGTTGCCGACATCGTGAAGCCATCCCTCTCGGTGATCGAGCCATGGATGTTTGTGGCCATGCTGTTCTATTTTCTCGCCGGCTACCTCATCATCTCGATGCTGTACCTCGCGATCGGCGCGCTCTCGAACTCGCTGCAGGATGCGCAGGCCTACCTGATGCCCGTCATCATGCTGATCATGCTGCCGACCATCTTCATGATGCTTTCGGTCGTGCAGCAGCCCAACGGCGTCTTCCCGATCATCATGTCGTGGATACCGCTCTACACGCCTTTCGCTATGCTGGCGCGCTTGGGTGCAGGCGTCGACTTCATCGAAGTCCTGGGCACAGGTCTGATGCTGATCGTCTTCGTTGGCGTCGAAATGCTGCTGCTCGGCCGCCTTTTCCAGGCCAGCCTCCTGCGCACCGGCCAGCCGCCGAAACTTGGCGCCTTCCTCGGCATGATGCTGGGCAAGAATACCGGCTAAACGAATGCCCCGGCGCGCGACAGCACCTTCCCGCCCGCTTCCAGCTTGAAACGCGCGATGCCCGCGCCCGACTGCGTATTGACCCCGCCAAGGTCCAGCACCTTCACGCCTCGCGCCTTCAAGTCCTTCATCGCGGTCCACAGGATCAGGTTGTGCGCCGCATTCGTGCGACCCTCCTCGCTGGTCCAGCCGACATGATAGGTCGCG
>CALRWU020000398.1:0-3833 GCA_943371945.1 Azorhizobium sp. AG788 | reverse complement strand
CTCTGGCGGGAACGGGAAATGTCTGGATCGATGCGGCGCACAATCCGGGTGGGGCGGCGGTGCTGTCGCGTGCGATCAAGGCGGCGCGTGACGCGGGCGAGCGCATCGCCATTGTCATCGCGATCCAGGGCGCGAAGGATATCGCGGCGGTGCTGCGGGAACTGACGCCGGCAGCGGATCTGGTCGTGACGTGCCCGCTACCCGACAGTGGCGGGCAGGAGGGCGGACCGGGCGCCGATCCGCGCGACGTTGCAGAGACGGTGAAGAGGCTGGGCGGTCGCGCGGCGATTGCTGGCGACCTGATGGAAGCCGTGCGTGTCGCTGGCCAGTCGGCTGATCGGGTCTATATTGCAGGGTCGGTTTATCTCTGCGGTGCGGCGCTCGTCCTGAATGGCGAGCGGGTTGAATAGTTGCTGCTGCGTGACGCTGGAACCTGATCCAGCGCAATCGACATGCACATGATTGTGGTGACATGTTCTCCGATGCGTGACGTTGGCCGGCTGGGATTCCCACAATTCATTGGAGCGCTGTTGGCGGCCCTGATGCTGCTCGGCGCGCCTGCCGCCGCCCAGACCGCGCGCCCATGGGCGCATGAGGCTAGCGATATCGCGCCCGACCCGTCTGTGCGCTTCGGAAACCTGCCGAACGGCATGCGGTACGCCCTGATGCACAATGCGTTGCCCGCTGAAGCCGTGTCACTTCGCCTCTCGGTGGCGTTCGGGTCGCTCTATGAAACCGAAGCCGAGCGGGGCCTCGCCCACTTCATCGAGCACATGGCCTTCAACGGGTCGACCCATGTGCCGGAAGGCGAGATGGTGAAAATCCTCGAACGGCTGGGCCTCGCCTTTGGCGCCGACACAAATGCCTCGACCGGTCAGTTCTTCACGACCTACCAGCTCGACCTGCCGAAAGCCTCCGACGACCTGCTCGACGAGAGCCTGTTGCTGCTGCGCGAGACGGCGAGCGAGCTGAAGTTCGACGCCAGTGCGATTGATCGCGAACGTGGCGTGGTGCTGTCGGAGTGGCGGCGCGGGGACAATTTCCAGCGCAGGCGAAGCGAGCAGCAGCTGGACTTCCTTCTGCCGGGATCGCTGGCCGCGAGCCGATCGCCGATCGGCAAGCAGGCGGTGATCGAGACGGCCAACCGTGACGCGCTGGTTTCACTTTACCAGCGCTTCTACCGGCCAGAACGGACGACGCTGGTGATGGTCGGCGATTTCGATGTCGATGCTGTCGAAGCGAAGATCCGTGCGAAGTTCGGCGACTGGGTCGCGCGGGGCGAGGCGGGTGCGGAGCCCGATCTTGCCTACGCCCTGAAGCCGCGTGGTTTCGAGGCGTCGGTGTTCACCCACAAGGATGGCGGGGATTCGATCAATGTGACGTCGCTCAAGCCGTATCGACAAGTGGTCGATACGGGCGCTCAGCGGCGCGAGGACAACCTGCTCATGTTCGCCATCGCCGCGCTGAGCCGGCGGCTGTCGCCGATGGCGAATTGGGATGAACCGCCATTTCGCAGCGCCGGGTTGAGCACGGGCGACCTGCTGGAGACAGCTTCGGTTGCCGGCGCGTCCGTCACCGTCACGCCGGAGGGATGGAAGGAAGGGCTTGAAGCGCTGGAACAGGAATGGCGCAGGGCGCTGCTCCATGGGTTCACGCAGCAGGAAGTCGACAGCCAGATCGAGGCGCTTCGGGCCGGGCAGGTCAATCAGGTCGAGCGCCAGGGCACGCGGCCGACGGAGGCGCTGGCAAGTGCGTTACTGTCGTCTGTGGAGAATGATACGGTGTTCTCGACGCCAGCGTCTGGGCTGAAGCGCTTCGAGACGTGGGCGGGCAAGGTCACGCCTGCGATGGTCAATGCCGAATTCCGCAAATGGATGACGCCGAAGGATCCGCTGTTCTTCGTCGCGACGACCAACGGCGACGCCGGACTGGGCGATGCCGTTGTCGCCGCCTGGAAGGCAAGCGCCAGCATCCCGGTGACTGCGCCACTCGCGCGCGAGAAGCAGACCTTTGCCTACACCCATTTCGGCAAGCCCGGCACGGTGGTGAAGGATGAGCGGCTGGCCGACATCGATACGCGACTGCTGACCTTCGACAACAATGTGCGGCTCAACATCAAGCGGACCGACTTTGCGAAGAACGCGGTGCAGGTCTCGGTGCATGTCGGGCATGGCGTGCTGGATCTCCCGGATCAGCCCTTCGGGCTCAACGGTTTGATGAGCGCGTTCTCCAGCGGCGGCCTGGAGAAGCATTCGATCGATGATCTGCGGGCGATCCTGCAGGGCAGGGTTGTGTCGACGCGGTTCGGCGCAGGCTCGACCTATTTTGGCGGCAGCTATGCAACGACGCCGGCGGACCTGGAGCTGCAGCTGCAGGTGATCGCGGCGTATGTCACGCATCCCGGTTATCGCCAGGAGGCCGAGCGGCGCTGGCGGCAGGGCATCGTGCTGAGCTGGCCACGGCTGGACGCCAATGCACAGGCGGTGTGGTCCGCGAGGGGGCTGCGCGCCATGATGGGCGGCGACAGGCGGTTCGGCAACGATCCCGATGATGGCGCGTGGCAGCGCTCCTTCGTGGAGCTGCGGCACTACCTTGCGCCGGCCCTGCGCGACGGGCCGATCGAGATCGCGGTGGTGGGCGATGTCGATGAGGCGAAGGTGATCGCGCTTGTTGCGAAGACTTTCGGCGCACTGCCGAAGCGGGCCGAAGCGCCGACGAAGTTCAAGGCGACCTTGCCCGTGGCGTTCCGCAGCGAACGTACGCCGCTGACCTTCACCCATGCGGGGGAGGCGAACCAGGCATTGGCCTATGTCTACTGGCCCGTGCCAGACGTCGACCCGGAGATTGACCCGCAGACGTCACGGACGCTGGCCGTGCTGTCGGGGATCATGCGGCTCAAAGTGACGGAAGAGCTACGCGAGACATTGGGTGCGAGCTATTCGCCTTCGGTGTCGGCGTCCTTGTCGTCCGTCTATCCGGGCTTTGGCTATGTGAATGCGGGCGCCGAGGTGAAGCCTGAGATGGTCGATGCTACCCTAGCCGCCATGCGCGTGATCGCGGCTGACATGCGCGCCGGTCGGATCAGCGATGACGAGTTGAGCCGCGCGATCACGCCGTCACTGGAGGCGCTGCCGCAGAACGCCATGTCGAACGACTACTGGCTTGGACTGATCGCGCAGGCGCAGGGACGGCCGGATATGCTGGAGCGCGGCAAGCTCGCGGCGATCGAAGCGAGCGTGCGCGCCATCACGCTGGCGGATGTGGTCGCTGCGGCAAACCGCTGGCTCACCGATGAGAATGCGCAGGAGGCGCGGGTCGTGCCGGGCAAGCCGGAGGCCATCGCCGGTCCATGACAAAAAAACGGCCCGGGGGTCGGAGCCCCGGGCCGGTCCACGTCTTTCCGGGAGGAAAGTCTATACAGTGACGGCGCCGAGCGCTTCTTCGAGCTGGGCGAAGGAGGGCTGGGCCGCGCTTGGGATCTGGCCGCGTCCGATCTCGACCGAGACCTGGGCTGCGTTGCCGTGCAGGTGGGCGACCAGCACGTCCTTGATGATCTTGTAGAACTGGCCCTCTTCATCGATGACCTGACCAAGTCGCGAGGCGAACGGACCCACGAAGCCATAGGCGAGGAACACGCCGAGGAAGGTGCCGACGAGCGCCGAGCCGATCAGCTTGCCGAGATATTCCGGCGGCTGGGAGATGGCGCCCATGGTCTTGATGATGCCGAGCACGGCCGCGACGATGCCGAGCGCGGGAAGGGCGTCGGCCATGCCCTGCAGCGCGTGAGCCGGCGCGTGGGCTTCGTGGTGGTGTTTCTCGATCTGCTTGTCGAT
>CALRWU020000397.1:0-3856 GCA_943371945.1 Azorhizobium sp. AG788 | reverse complement strand
CTCGGATACAATTTCGACTCACCAGTTCTGGAGTCGAAACGCTGCGAAAGGGTTAACGCAGTATTAATTGTGAGCCATCGCGTCGCCGCCGCGACGGTATGGATGGTCCCGGTTTTCGGGGGGTGGGCAGCCTCTAGGCCGCGCTGCGTAGTGTGCGCGGGCCACGGGCGAAGAAGGCGTCATCGATGATCGGTCGACCGTAGAAGTAGCCTTGCGCGTACATCACGCCGGCTTCGATGAGCAGGCGACGGTCCGACTCGGTTTCGATTCGTTCGCCGACCGAACTGATGCCGAGTTCGGCGCACATCTGCGCTACACTCCGCATGAGGGCGAGGCCGCGACGGTTGGTCTCGGAGGGCTCAAGGAAGCTGCCGTCAAACTTCAGGCCATCGACGTTGAGGGCCCGCAGATAGCCGAAAGAGGCCGATCCGGCGCCGAAATCATCCAGCGAGACCCCGACGCCGATCTTTCGAAGCAGGTTCACGGCGCGTGCCGCCATTTCTATGTCGCTGATCTGAGCGGATTCGGTCACTTCGATGATCAGGCGGCTTCGCTCAAAGGTGTGTCCGGAAATGGCGGCGCACAGCTCGCGGATCACATCCAGCCGCTGGAGTGACTCGCCCGAAATGTTGACCGCAAGCCGATAGTCTGGTTCCGGGCGCGCTTCGAGCTGTGCCGCGGCGGCGGTGACCATGATGTAATCGAGATGGGCGATCTGGCCGCTCTTTTCAGCTGCCATGATCATGCTGACCGGCGAATCCTCACCGTTGAAGCGGGCGAGCACCTCGTAATGGCTGATCGCGCCGGTGCGGGTTTCGACAACAGGCTGCCGCGCGGCCATCAGACGGCCGTTCATGACCGCATCGCGAAAACGCTCGGCCATGAGCTCGTCCGCGCGCTCGGCGCGGATGCGGGATGAGGCGGGCATGCGGGAGATGACGAAGCTGAAGCTGTTCGGCGACGTCACGCTGCGTTGGACGAGGATGCGGCGACCGCCCTCGATGGAGCCCTGATCTTCCCATGACAGTCTGCGGCCTGGCCCGAGCGACCATAGTTCCTCGCGCAGCCTGCTGTTTTCTGCGCCGCTGATCAGATCAACGGCGTTGCGGCCGATCAGGCGGTCGGGGGAGGGGTGGTGGAGGAGGGGAGCATCGCCTTCGGCGTCGATGATGCGGCCGCTCGCGTCGGTGGTGACCATGAGGTCACCCGCCGCGAACGCAAAATCGCGAAACCTGGTCCCGTCTTCTGTCGTAACCGACATTCCCGCCGCCGCCGTAGCAACCCAGACCGGACGCTAAGCCTGCGCCGTTAGCAGTCAGTTAACGATAAACGGCGTCTGCGGATTGGGAAGTTATTGATTCCCGTCAGTGGGTTAGCTCGGGTCTGCGAGGGCGCGGCCGACGATATCGAGGGCGTTTCGCGAAAGACCCGTTTCCGAAAGCCGTTTCAGCTCCGCATGGGCCTTTGCGCGGCGGCCGGCGCTGAACGAACGCCAGCTTTCGAACGCGGTGCACAGCCGAGCTGATAGCGCCGGATTGAGCGGATCGACCTTCAGGATCAGGTCAGTGAGCCAGCGATAGCCCCACCCATCCGCGGCATGGAAGCCGACGGGATTGTTCATGGCAAAGGATGCAGCCAGCGAGCGGACGCGGTTGGGGTTGCGCAGGTCGTAATCTGGCCGCGCCATGAGCTTCAACAGGCGCTCACGGAGATCCCTGCGCACCGACATCGCCTGAACGCCGTACCATTTGTCCATGACAAGCGGGGCGTTGCTCCATTTGCCTTCGAAATCGGCAAGCGCCGTATCGAATGCGCCGGTCTCGATGTTGGAGAGAGCGGTCAGCGCCGCAAGCGACTCCGTCATTGTTCCGCCGGCACGATAGGCGTCGGCAACCAGCCCTTCGTGGCGATCACCGAGCATCGAGAGGAACGACAAGGCCGAAGCGCGAAGCGCGCGACGGCCGGCGGCCTCGGCCGAGGCATCGAAAGCGGTCGGCTCCTCTTTCGACAGGACGCCGATCAGCAGCTTTTCAAGCGCGCTGGCGATCGCAATGCGAACGGCGAGGCGTACTTCGTGGATTGCCGTCGGATCCGCGTCGCGGACGTCCATGACCAGCTCGCCGACAGTCGGCAGGTAGAGCAGCAAGGCCGCATAGGCCGGGTCGGCGGTCGCGGCGCGCGTTACAGAGTTGCTCAGGGACGCAACAAACGCGTCAAGCCGCTTGGCATCGGGTTCACGAGCGTCGGAACGTACGGTGTCGAGGATGAGTGCGCGTGCAATAGACTGCAGCGCATCCCACTGCGCGAATGGATCGTCATCGACGCCAGCCAGTGCGGCGCGATCGGCTTCCGACAGATCGTCTGTGAGACGGATCGGGGCGGAAAAGCCACGGTTAAGGGATGGGCGCGGAGGGGAGGCCACGCCATCGAAATTGAAGATCGCTGAGTCTGACTTCAGCAGCACCACGTGCTCACTCGCGGCTGGGCCGCCATCGAGGCTGGTCTCCAGTTTCAATCCGTTATTGTCGAACAGCGCGACGCGCATCGGGATGCGCACGGCGGTCTTGTCCGGCTGGCCGGGCGTTGGCGCGACGGACTGCGAGAGCGTCAGCGCATAGCGGCGATTGGCTGCGTCGTAGGCGCCGCTCGCTTTCACGGCCGGCGTGCCGGCCTGCGCATACCAGCGGGAGAAGGCCTTGAGGTCGTGGCTGGTGAAGGGTTCGAACGAGGCGATGAAATCCTCAATGGTCGCGGCGGTTCCGTCCATCGTGTCGAAATAGCGATTCATGCCTTCGAAGAAGGCCTTGTCGCCGATCATCAGGCGCAGCATGCGGATCAGCTCCGCGCCCTTCTCGTAGACCGTCGCTGTATAGAGATTGTCGATGCGCGCATACATGTCGGGCCGCACCGAATGCGCCAGCGGGCCTGCGTCTTCCGGGAACTGGCGAGTGCGTAGGCGGATCACTTCCTTGATCCGCGCCACGGCTGGCGAGCGCATCGCCTTGGTGAACTCCTGGTCGCGATAGACCGTGAGACCTTCCTTGAGGCACAGCTGGAACCAGTCGCGGCAGGTGATGCGGTTGCCGGTCCAGTTATGAAAATACTCGTGTGCGACGATTCTCTCGATCGCCTCGAAGTCCGCGTCCGTTGCGGCCTGGCCATCGGCCAGCACATAGGCCGAGTTGAAGATGTTGAGACCCTTGTTCTCCATCGCGCCGAAGTTAAAATCGCGCACGGCCACGATCTGGAAAACGTCCAGGTCGTATTCCCGGCCAAACACCTCCTCATCCCATTTCATCGATGCGATCAGAGAGCGCATGGCGTATGCCGCGCGCGGCGCGTCGCCCTTCTCGACGAAGATCGACAACTTCACAGGCCGTCCAGACATCGTCGTGAAATCATCCCGCAGCACATCGAACTCGCCGCCGACAAGTGCGAACAGATAGGACGGTTTCGGATGAGGGTCGGTCCATTCGGCGAAGTGGCGACCTTCGGCGAGTTCGCCGCTTGAGGTCGGGTTGCCGTTTGAGAGCAGGTAAGGATAGCGGGTCTTGTCAGCTTCGATGCGGACGAAGAACGGCGCGAGCACGTCGGGACGGTCGGGATAGTAGGTAATGCGGCGGAAGCCTTCGGACTCGCACTGGGTGCAGAAGCGGTTGCTCGAGATGTAGAGGCCCGAAAGCTCCGTATTGGTCTCCGGCGAAATGCTGGTTTCAATCTCGATCCTGAACGCGTCGCCCGGATGGAAGACCTCAAGACTCTCGGCGTCGACAGCATACTCCGACGCTTCAAGCGCTCTGCCGTCGACGCGAATGCCTTTAAGCGCGAGCTTTTCGCCATCCAGCTTCAGCGACGC
>CALRWU020000396.1:0-3857 GCA_943371945.1 Azorhizobium sp. AG788 | reverse complement strand
GGCAACTTACCTTGCGTTGAAGGACGGCGGCTCCTCGCGTGTTCCTCCCCCGGAAAGGGGGAGGTCAGGTGGGGGTCTGCCTCAGCTGCGGGATCGTGGAGCGCCTTAGATCTCGCCCAGCGCCAGCAGATACGTGTCGAGGATCGCTTCGGCTTCTTCGCGTTCCTGGCGGTCCATCTTGCGGAGGCGGATGACAGAGCGGAGGGCCTTGGTGTCGTAGCCCATCGACTTGGCTTCCTGGTAGACGTCCTTGATCTGGCCGCCGACCTCTTTCTTTTCTTCCTCGAGCTTTTCGATCTTCATGACCGTCTGCTTGAGCTTGTCTTTTGCCGCCTGCGTGAGGGCGGCTGCTGCTGCGCCGTCGTCCATCGTGTGATCTCCCGGAAGCGTTATCGGTCGCCACTTTACCGGGACGGGCGAGCACATCCAACGACGCGCACGCCGCAGGCGGCGATTCCCTGTGCATCAGCCTGTGGGAAAAATCTTAAAGCGCGGACCCCTTAGAGGGCGCTTCCATTGACCGCGCGCTCGAGACGTTTCTTGCCCTGTTCGGCGGCCTGCGCCAGCGGGTGGATGGCGAGCGCTTTTTCGTAGGCTTTCAAGGCGGCTTCGGGCCGGTCGACGGACTCGAAGATCATGGCGAGGCCGATCCAGGCGCCGAAATGGCGCGGCTCAAGCCGGATGGCAGATTCGAGATCGGCGATCGCTTCGTCATACTTGCCGTCGTTGAAGAACAGCACGGCGCGACGGTTCCATGCCTCGGCATAGTCGGGCTTGATGGCGATAGCCTTGTCGAAAGCGTCACGCGCGCCTTCAAGGTCTTCGCCCTGCTGGTAGTCGAGGCCGCGCTTCATCAGCGTGTCGACGGTGGCGGAGCCCGAGACGAGCCAGGCGTCCCAGATCTCTTCTTCCAGCGTGGCGGCTTCGGCCTCGTTCTTCGTGTCCTTCAGCTTGTCGAGCAGTTCCTGGCTGAGGTTCTGGAGCTTGTCGTCTTCGGTCGAGGCGACGGGCTTTGCGGCCTGCCCCCCTGCTCCAGAATTGGCCGTGCCGGGCGAAAACGACTTGTCGCCGCACGCCGCCAGACCAAGGGTCGACAGGCACGCGAGCGCAGCGATGGCGATGACAGGCAAGAAACGAGACATGAGCCCACTATGCGGGCGAGGCGTCAGGCGGGCAAGCGGTGGAAGCCGTATGACTTCCGACAGGAGCGAATTAGCCCTGCTTGGCCTTGAAGCGCGGGTCCGTCTTGTTGATCACGTAGGTGCGACCCTTGCGGCGAACGACCTTGCAGTCGCGGTGGCGGCCCTTGAGAGACTTGAGAGAGGAACGGACTTTCATGGGCGGGCTGCCGGACTGAGTAGCGTGATTTACGGGAGCGCGGCGTGTAACGGAGCCCCGGAGCGGTGTCAACCACGTGCAGGGTCCCGGCGGGAACGTCCATATCCGGCGCGGTTGCGAACGTAAATTAGCCTTAACGTTCGGGCGTCATTCATGAATCCGGTGTGAAAATCCGGCCAGATTGCCGCATCTGTTGTGGTAGCCTGTGGCCGGGGACTACGGAGGCAGCTGGCATGAAAGTGCGAACCTGGAAGTGGGCGACGGCGGGCATCGCGCTGGGTCTGCTGGCCGCAGCCTGCGCCACAACAAAGATCGCCGGCGGCACGCCCCAACCCCAACCACCGGTCGCCGCCGAGCCTGCCCCCCCGCCGGCCCCCGCACCCGTCACCCCGGGCGGGTTCGCCAGTTCGGGGAATGGAACGTTCGACACGTGGCGGGACGATTTCGCCGCCAAGGCCGCCATGACCGGACGCCGGACCGAGACCGTTCGCGCCGTGCTCGACGGGCTGGTTCCGGTCGAGGCGACAGCGCAGGCGCAATCCTTCGACAACCAGGCCGAGTTCGTGAAACCGATCTGGGACTATGCCAAGTCCGCCGTGTCGCCGACGCGGATCACCAACGGGCAAGCCAGGCTGGCGGCCAATGTCGACACGTTCAACGCCATCGAGGCGACCTATGCACCGCCGCGCGAAATCCTCGCCGCCGTGTGGGGGATGGAGTCAGCCTATGGCGCGGTGATCGGCAACGAGGATGCGCCGCGCGTGCTGGCGAGCCAGGCAGCGGTTGGGCGGCGCAAGGATTTCAACGAGCAGGAACTCGTCGCCATCATGAAGCTGATCGACGACGGGTCAGCGACACGCGCCCAGTTTCGCAAGGCATCATGGGCGGGCGCGATCGGGCAGACCCAGTTCATGCCGTCGAGCATCATCGCCTACGGCAAGGATTTTGACGGCGACGGTCACAAGGACCTCTGGACCAATGCAGGCGACGCGCTGGCGTCGGCGGGCAACTACCTGCAGGCGTTCGGCTGGAAGAAGGGGCAACCGTGGGCGGTCGAGGCGACCATCCCGGCGGGCTTCGACTACAGCTATGGCGACGGACGCAAGTTCACGGTTGCGGCGTGGAAGGCGATCGGGATCACGCCGGTGATGCCCGCGACATTCACCGACACGGATGTGTTGAGCGCCGAGCTGTTCCTGCCAGCGGGATCATACGGGCCGGCTTTCCTGCTGTTCGACAATTTCTACGTGATCAAGAAATACAACAACGCCGACAGCTATGCGCTGGCGATCGGGCTGCTGGCGGATCGTCTGGCGGGGCGGCCGGATCTGTCGCGGCCATGGCCGACGGACATCCAGATGCTGACACAGCAGCAGGCGAAGGACCTGCAGACGGGGCTCAACACGCTTGGCTTCAGCGCTGGAACGGTGGACGGCATCATCGGGCGCGGCACGCGCGGGGCGCTGCAGAAATTCCAGAAGAGCAAGGATCTGATCGCCGACGGGTTTCCGACTGTTGCGATGCTGACGGCCGTGATGGATGCCGCCAACGCGGGCTGAGCGCAGGAACAACGCCGACAGCAACACGTTTGGGCTCCGCACATGGTGGAGATCAACAATGGCTGTCGAAGAAGGCCGCACGAGCGGCGGTAATGGCTTCCTGTATTTTGCAGTCGGCGCTCTGATCGTGGGCGTCGGCGTGCTGGCATGGATGTTCTACAATGGCTCGACACAGGCGCGTTCGGATTCTGCGGTCGAGCGGATGGCGGACAGCGTCAGCGGAGCGGTCGACAAGATTGGCGACAGCGCGCGCGATGCTTCCCGCAAGCTGCCTGAGCCTGCACCGGTTCCCGCTCCCGCGCCCGCTCCGACAAACTAAACGCTGAGTGCGAGCTGCCTAAATCGTCAGGCCGGCGGCTCTTCCTTGGCGACGATCTCTTCCATCACGCCAGGCTCGATGTTGGCGCCGCCCTTCACTTTGAAGAAGGCGTAGGCAGCCATCACCAGCACCAGCACCGTGCAGAAGATGAAGGGCGCTTCCGAGGAAATGTACTGGTACATGCCGAGCCCGAATACCGGCGAGACGACGAAGCCCATGCCGTTGGCTGCAGTGATAAGACCGGCGACATCGCCCTGCTGGTCCTGAGTGGCGGCGAGTGAAACGCCGACCGAGAAGCCGGGTCGCGCGAAGCCCTGCCCGAGGCCGAACAGGATCTGGGCGAAGGTGAACAGCGCGAAGTCCTGCGCCCACACCATGAAGAGCGACGCCATCGCCAGCATGATCGCGCCATAAACCATCAGCGAACGCGCCGGCAGTTTCAGGCGCGGGATCAGCACGAGCTGCGAGATCAGGGTCGCCATCGCGCCCATCGTCATGGCCGGCCCGGTGTATTGCGCGGAGGCGGCGCCCGCGACGTTCATGCGGTCCATGATCGCATAGGGGAAAGTCTGGCTGAGCACGCCTGTCACCAGCGACAGCCCGACCGCGTAGAGCAGATAGGGAAAGATGGTCTTCTGCCG
>CALRWU020000395.1:0-3859 GCA_943371945.1 Azorhizobium sp. AG788 | reverse complement strand
ATGGTCGCCAAGATCATTGCGAAGGAAAAACCCGACGCGCTGCTTCCCACCATGGGCGGCCAGACGGCGCTCAACTGTGCGCTGAAGCTTGAGCAGATGGGCGTCCTCAAAGAGCACGGCGTCGAGATGATCGGCGCCAAGGCTGAAGCCATCGAGAAGGCCGAGGACCGCAAGAAGTTCCGCGAGGCGATGGACAAGATCGGCCTTGAGAGCCCGCGCTCCGCCATCGTCGCCTCGCCCGAGCTCAGCAATGTCGACGGCAAGATCACCTACGACCTCAAGGCCGGCTTCATCGAGGCGGTGAAGCAGATGGAGATCGTCGGCCTTCCCTGCATCGTCCGCCCGGCGTTCACGCTCGGCGGTCTCGGCGGCGGCGTCGCCTACAATCGCCAGGAATTCGAGGACATCGTCACGCGCGGCCTTCAGATGTCGCCGGTCAGCCAGATCCTGATCGACGAAAGCCTGCTCGGCTGGAAAGAGTTCGAGATGGAAGTCGTCCGCGACAAAGCGGACAACTGCATCATCATCTGTTCTATCGAGAACATCGATCCGATGGGCGTCCACACCGGTGACTCGATCACGGTTGCCCCCGCCCTCACCCTGACTGACCGTGAATACCAGGTGATGCGCAACGCCTCGATCGCCGTGCTGCGCGAGATCGGCGTCGAGACCGGCGGATCAAACGTACAGTTCGCCGTCAACCCCGACAACGGCCGCCTCGTCGTCATCGAGATGAACCCGCGCGTGTCGCGCTCGTCTGCGCTTGCCTCTAAAGCGACAGGCTTCCCCATCGCGAAGATCGCGGCAAAGCTCGCCATCGGCTACACGCTCGACGAACTCACCAACGACATCACGGGCGTCACCCCGGCGTCGTTCGAGCCGACCATTGACTACGTGGTCGTGAAAATCCCGCGCTTCGCGTTCGAGAAGTACAAAGGCGCCGACACCACGCTGACGACCCAGATGAAGTCCGTCGGCGAAGCTATGGCCATCGGCCGCACCTTCCATGAGTCGCTGCAAAAGGCTCTGCGCTCGCTTGAGACCGGTATCTCCGGCTTCGACGAACAGGACATCCCCGGCAGCGGCGATCGTTCGTCGCTGATCGCTTCCATCTCGCGTCCCACCGAAAAGCGCCTGCTCAATGTCGGACAAGCCTTCCGCGAAGGCCTGACCGTCGACGAGATCCACAACGCCTCCAAGATAGACAAATGGTTCCTGCGCCAGATCTCCGAGATCATCGCGGAAGAAGCTCAGCTCAAGGCCAACGGCCTGCCCAAAGACGCTGAAGAGTGGACCCGCATCAAGGCGATGGGCTTCTCCGATGTGCGCCTCGCCAAGCTGACCGGCGGCAAGGAACTCGACGTGCGCGCCGCGCGCCACAAGGCTGGCGTTCGCCCCGTCTTCAAACGCATCGACACCTGCGCTGCAGAGTTTGCCGCTCGCACGCCTTATCTCTACTCCACTTACGAGCAGGGCTGGATTGGACCCGACGGCAAAGCCATCCCGGCGCAGAATGAGGCTGAGCCCTCCACCCGCCGCAAGGCGATGATCCTCGGCGGCGGTCCCAACCGTATCGGCCAGGGCATCGAGTTCGATTACTGCTGCTGTCACGCCGCCTTCGCCATGGCCGATCTCAAGATCGAGTCCATCATGGTGAACTGCAACCCGGAGACGGTCTCGACCGACTACGACACGTCTGACCGTCTTTATTTCGAACCGCTCACGCTGGAAGACGTCACCGAGATCATCCACGTCGAACAATCCGCTGGCGACTTCCTTGGCGTCATCGTGCAGTTCGGCGGCCAGACGCCGCTGAAACTCGCGCAGGGCCTCAAGGCTTCCGGCGCGCCGATCCTCGGCACGACGCCGGATTCAATCGACCTCGCCGAAGACCGCGAACATTTCTCCAAGCTCCTCGACAAGATCGGCCTCAAGCAGGCGCCCGCCGCCATCGCCCGTACGGACGAAGAAGCCGTCGCCGCTGCGAATCGCATCGGCTACCCCGTCATGCTCCGCCCCAGCTTCGTGCTCGGCGGCCGCGCGATGGAAATCGTCCACGACGAGGCAGATCTCCGCCGCTACGTTCGCGAGGCCGTGCAGGTCTCCGGCGATACGCCGTTGCTGGTCGACCGCTACCTCGCCGACGCGATCGAAGTCGACGTCGATGCGCTTTCGGATGGCGTGACGACGCATGTCGCCGGCATCATGGAGCACATCGAAGAGGCCGGCATCCACTCCGGTGACTCAGCCTGCTCCATCCCGCCCTACACGCTGAGCAAGGAAATCGTTGATCGCCTCTCCGAACAGGCGCGCAAGCTTGCCCTCGCGCTCAACGTGAAAGGCCTGATGAACGTGCAGTTCGCCGTGAAGGGCGACGAAATCTATGTCCTCGAGGCCAATCCGCGCGCCTCGCGCACTGTGCCGTTCGTCGCAAAAGCGATCGGCAAGCCTTTCGCCTCAATCGCCGCCAAGGTGATGGCGGGCGAAAAGCTGTCATCCTTCGACCTTGGCCCTGGCCCGATCGCCGGCAAGCGTTTCGCCGTGAAGGAAGCCGTGTTCCCATTCTCGCGTTTCCCGGGCGTCGACCCGCTGCTCGGGCCTGAAATGCGCTCGACCGGCGAAGTCATGGGCATCGATGTCTCGTTCGACGCCGCCTACCTGAAGGCCCAGATCGCGGCGAGCATGTCGCTCCCCTCGTCCGGCTGCGTGTTCATCTCGGTCCGCGAGACCGACAAGCCGGCGATCGAACAGACCGCACGCGACATCGCGGCCCTCGGCTTCACCATCATCGCGACGAGCGGAACCGCGCAGTACCTTTCCGCGAAGGGCATCGCTGTCCAGCCGGTCAACAAGGTCGCCGAAGGCCAGCCCCATGTCGTTGACGCCTTGATTAACGGCAAGATCCAGCTGGTTTTCAACACGACCGAGGGGGCCCAGTCCCTCCTCGATTCGGCCTCGATCCGTCGCGCCTCTCTGGCCCAGGGAATTCCCTATTATACGACAATTTCCGGGGCCCGGGCCGCTACACAGGCCATTCGGGTGCTGAAAACACGCCCGCTTGAAGCCGGAGCGCTTCAGACCTACTCTTGATCATTCTGAACCGGTCGGCCCTACCCGCCCGTCGAATGATTCCGTGCAAGAGCGGCGTTTTCCCATAGGACTACCGATGCAGCGCATTCCAATGACGTCCGAGGGCTTTGAAGCCCTGCAGGCAGAACTGAAGACCCTGAAAACCGAGGAACGCCCTTCGATCATCGCGGCGATCGCGGAAGCGCGCAGCCATGGCGATCTCTCGGAAAACGCGGAATATCATGCTGCCAAAGACAAGCAGAGCTTCATCGAGGGCCGTATCTCCGAGCTTGAGGACAAGCTTTCGCGCGCGGAGGTGATCGACACGTCTCGCCTGAAGGGCAAGACGGTTAAGTTCGGCGCGACCGTCAAGCTGACCGACGAGGATTCCGGCGACACCTTCACTTACAAGATCGTCGGCGAGGACGAGGCAGATATCTCGAAGAAGAAGATCTCCATCGCGTCTCCGATCGCCCGCGCTATGATCGGCAAGGAAGAAGGAGACATCGCGGATGTCTCCGCTCCGGGCGGATCCAAGTCCTATGAGATTGTCTCCATCGCCTGGAAGTAGTCAGCGCAAAACGTGTCCGCGGAAAAATCAGGCCCTTCCATCTGGTGTGTAGCGGACGGCCGCGCGGGTATTCTAAATCAGACACTGGCGCTCAGCGCAGCGCTGACTGAACCCGAACGCGTGGCAGATCTGGCCCACCTGCGTTCCGAAGCGCATCGCGATAGCCCCCTCATCCTGCAGCCGCAAGGCTGGCAGCTAGCGTTGCCATCCAACCTCTGG
>CALRWU020000394.1:0-3860 GCA_943371945.1 Azorhizobium sp. AG788 | reverse complement strand
CTCTTTTCGACTCATGCCGATGGCTTCGCGCTCCGTGTCCGCACGCCAGATGGTGTCGAGCGCTCTGTCATCGTGGCGCCGCACGGCCCCGAAGATCGCAAGCGCGCGATGAGCATCGAGACCGATCCCGATGCGCCGCAATGGACGTTCGCGATGCAAGGCGCCATCGGCGTGCTCACGACGCCAAACTGGGCCCTCTATGACAGCAAGTGGGACTGGCGCGGCTTTCTTGATGACGTCTTCGCTCAACTCGCCACCAACAAGGCAACCGGCCTTATCGTCGATGTGCGCGGTAATGAAGGCGGGCTCGATTGCGGCCACGAGATCATGGCGCGCCTGATCGACAAGGACCTGACGCTCGGCGGTGACGAACGTCGCGTCCGCTATCGCGCCACACCGCCAGATCTCGATCCCTTCCTCAAGACCTGGGACAAGTCCTTCCGCAACTGGGGCGACGACGCTGTCGATCTCGGCACAGGATTCTATCGGCTCAAAGCCGACGACGGCGACATCGAGGCCATCACGCCGAAAGGCCCGCGCTTCATCGGCAAGGTCGTGGTGCTGACCGATGCGCAGAACAGCTCGGCCACCTTCCAGTTCGCGCAACGCATTCAAGCGCTCGGCCTCGGCAAGCTGTGCGGCAGCGCGACCGGCGGCAACCAGCGCGGCATCAATGGCGGTGCGTTCTTCTTCCTCGAACTCCCCGGCTCCGGCCTAGAAGCAGACGTGCCGCTGATCGGCCGTTTCCCGCTCACGCCGAAACCGGATGCCGGCCTCACCCCGGACATCTCGGTCGAGGTGACTGCACAGGACATCGCCGCCGGCCGCGACCGTGTGATGGAAGTGGCCTCGATGGCGCTCGCCTAGGGCGCGCTGGTGGTGATGAACGCCGTTGCAGTGCTGAAGCGCGACACCATGCCCGCGGCGCCAGGCTCATTCCCACGAAGCGAGACTTTCACAGTCTTGCCTGCGACTGTCTTCTTCAGTTGTCGCTGGAAATATTTTGCGCCCTGCGGAGGGACGGGCTCTGAGGCGTAGCCACGCTCGCCCAGCTTCACGGCAATTGCCTCAAACGACAAATCAATCGCAATGCCATAGACGCGGACTTCGCAACTCGCCTCGCCCTGGTCGATCATAACGACACCCTGTCCGATTTTTGGCGCCCACGGCGCATAGCCGGATCGCTTCTCCATCGCGCGATTGTCGTCGCGTACCAGCAGCGGCGAGTTTAACTCTTCCAGGGTCTTGCCGGCCTCCGCAGCGGCGGCGCAGCCGTCCATCACCGCGACAAGAAATCCCGTCGTCACGTCACTGACCGAGATACCGCCTGACGGGCCCGCTGCGGTTCTGGACGGCGGCGCTGGGCCAACGGATGCGCACGCGGAAAACGCGACAACGGATGCAAACAGTACAATGCGCAGCATGCGCCGCTCCAACCAATTGAGAGACGCTATCATCTTCCCTCTGCGCAGCAAGACGCACCGCAGCAAAACGAAAACAAGCGCGGATCGCTCCGCGCCTGCTCCAAACTTTCAGACTGGCCGAAAAGATCAGGCCGCTTCGGCTGCCATTTTCTGCGCCTTGGCAATCACGTCCTCGATCTTGCCGCACATCAGGAACGCCTGTTCCGGAACGTCGTCATACTTGCCTTCGAGGATTTCCTTGAAGCCCTTCACAGTGTCGGCCACCGCAACGAACTGGCCTTCGAGGTTGGTGAACTGCGAGGCCACGAAGAAGGGCTGGCTCAGGAAGCGTTCAACCTTGCGGGCGCGCGAGACGACCAGCTTGTCGTCTTCCGACAGTTCGTCCATGCCGAGAATGGCGATGATGTCCTGCAGGCCTTTGTACTTCTGCAGCAGCTCCTGCACGCCGCGCGCGACGTTGTAGTGCTCTTCACCAACCACGTTCGGGTCGAGGATGCGCGAGGACGAGTCCAGCGGGTCCACGGCGGGGTAGATGCCTTTTTCCGAGATCGCGCGGTTCAGCACGGTCTGCGCGTCCAAGTGCGCGAACGATGCGGCCGGCGCCGGGTCGGTCAAGTCGTCGGCGGGCACGTAGATGGCCTGCACCGAGGTGATCGAACCCTTGGTGGTCGAGGTGATGCGTTCCTGCAGCGCGCCCATGTCGGTCGCGAGCGTCGGCTGGTAACCCACCGCCGAAGGAATACGGCCTAGCAGCGCCGACATTTCCGAACCCGCCTGCGTGAAGCGGAAGATGTTGTCGACGAAGAAGAGGATGTCCTTGCCCTGGTCGCGGAAGTTTTCAGCGATCGTGAGACCCGTCAGAGCGACGCGGGCGCGCGCGCCCGGCGGCTCGTTCATCTGGCCGAACACGAGCGAGCAGCGCGACGAGCCGCCGCCGCCAGCCTGGTTCACGCCCGACTCCACCATCTCGTGATAGAGGTCGTTGCCTTCGCGCGTACGTTCACCGACGCCGGCGAACACGGAGTAGCCGCCGTAGGCCTTCGCGATGTTGTTGATCAGTTCCTGAATGAGAACGGTCTTGCCGACGCCGGCGCCGCCGAACAGGCCGATCTTGCCGCCCTTGGCGTACGGGCACAGCAGGTCGACGACCTTGATGCCCGTCGGCAGGATTTCCGGCACCGGCTTCTGGTCGACGAAGGCCGGGGCGGGCTGGTGGATGCCGCGCAGGACCGAACGGTCAACCGGGCCGGCTTCGTCGATCGGCTCGCCGATGACGTTGAGAATGCGGCCCAGCGTAGCTTCGCCAACCGGCACCGAGATGGTGTTGCCCGTATCCGAGACTTCGTGACCGCGGGTAAGGCCCTCGGTCGAGTCCATCGCGATGGTGCGAACCGTGTTCTCGCCGAGGTGCTGCGCCACTTCCAGAACAAGGCGCGAGCCGTTGTTCGTGGTTTCAAGCGCGTTCAGGATCGCCGGCAGGTGGCCGTCGAACTCAACGTCGACGACGGCGCCGATGACCTGGCTTACGCGGCCCTTCACATTGGTGGCTGTCTTGGCGTTCATGTCTGGCCTCTGGTCTGTCGTATGTCGTTAGAGCGCTTCGGCGCCCGAAATGATCTCGATGAGTTCTTTGGTGATCTGCGCCTGGCGAGCACGGTTATAGCGCAGCTGCAGCGACTTGATCATGTCGCCGGCGTTGCGCGTCGCGTTGTCCATCGCGGTCATCTGCGAACCCTGGAAGCCGGCTTCGGTTTCCAGCAGCGCAGACAGGATCTGCGTCGACAGGTAACGCGGCAGCAGCGCCTCGAGGATCGCCTCTTCGCTCGGCTCGTAGATGTAGCGGGCGCCTTGCAGGTCGACGACAGGCGCATCCGCCGGCGGCTTGGCCGGGATCAGTTGCATGGAGGTCGGGATCTGCGTCAGCAGGTTCTTGAAGCGCGCAAACACCAGTGTCGCCACGTCGAACTCAGCCGCGTCGAAGCGATCCGTGATTTCGCGTGCGATGCGGGCAGCGCCTTCCGCCGTGACCGAGCGTTCGGCCTTGCGGTCGATATGGCCGATGATCATCGGGCCGTACTGACGCTTCAGCGCGTCCGAACCCTTCTTGCCGATCGTCAGGATCTTCACGGTCTTGCCGGCGTCGCGCAGGCGTTTGATCTCGGTGCGCGCCAGTTTGACGATGTTGGTGTTGAAGCCGCCGGCGAGTCCGCGTTCCGACGTCATCACCACAAGCAGGTGAACGTCGTCATGACCCGTACCGGCGATCAGCTTCGGTCCGCCGCCCGCCGCCGCGCCGGAAGCGAGGTTGGCGATTACAGCGGCCATGCGCGTCGCGTACGGACGCGCCGATTGCGCAGCCTCCTGGGCGCGCTTCAGCTTGGCGGTGGCCACCATCTGCAGCGCCTTGGTGATCTTCTGCGTGGATTTCACGCTGAC
>CALRWU020000393.1:0-3879 GCA_943371945.1 Azorhizobium sp. AG788 | reverse complement strand
CGCAGGCCCTTGAACAGCGTGCGGCCGGACACGACGAAGATGATCGCCGCAAAGCCGAAGAACACCATCTGCCCCTGCCAGCCGCCTGCGGGTAGCGGCACGAGCAGAGCGAACAGCGCCGTCAGGAACGCGCCGACCGAGACCCACAGCAGATCGAACGTGCCGACAGCGACCTCGACCGCCAGCAGGACGATACCGAGGCCGATCCAGTGCCAGAGGGTAAGCCCGTCAAGAAACCCCGCAATCGCTTCCATCGCTATCCCCGTGTGACGAATGGGCTGCCGCCGCTGGGCGGTGTGGGGCTGTTGGTCGAGCGAACGTTGTCGGTGAGCGCCTTGACGCCTTCAATGGCGCCAACCAGCCCAGCGAAGTCCGCCGGCACGATCACGGTGCGCTGTTGGGGCGAACTGGCCAGCTTGGCGAAGGCTTCGACATATTTGAGACCGAGGAAGTAGTTGATCGCGTTGACGTCGCCCTTGGCGATGGCCTGCGAAACGACTTCTGTGGCCTTGGCTTCGGCTTCAGCGGCGCGTTCGCGCGCCTCGGCATCGCGGAAGGCGGCTTCGCGACGGCCCTCGGCTTCGAGGATCTGTGATTGCTTAAGGCCCTCGGCCTTGAGGATGGCGGAGGCGCGGTCGCCTTCGGCTTCGAGGATCTGCGCGCGCTTCAGGCGCTCGGCCTTCATCTGGCGCGCCATGGCTTCGGTGATATCGGCGGGCGGCGTCAGGTCCTTGATCTCGATGCGTGTAACCTTCACGCCCCACGGGATCGTCGCCGCGTCGATCACCTTCAGCAGGCGCGCGTTGATATCGTCGCGGTTGGAGAGGACCTGGTCGAGATCCATCGAGCCGACGACGGTGCGGATGTTGGTCATCGACAGGTTGGTGATCGCGCGGATGAGGTCGTTCACCTCATAGGCGGCGGGCACCGCATCGACGATCTGCGTGAACACCACGGCGTCGCACGACACCTGCGCGTTGTCCTTGGTGATCACCTCCTGCTGCGGGATATCGAGCACCGTCTCCATCATGTTCAGCTTGTGGCCGACTTTGTCCATCAGGGGCATGATAAAGGCGAGGCCTGGCGAGAGCGTGCGTGTGTAGCGACCCCACTGCTCAACCGTGTACATATAGCCCTGAGGCACGACCTTCACTGCGCTGAAGATCAGCAGCACGCCCAGCACGACGAGCAAGATTGGAATGACCGCCCATACGCTCTCGTTGAAATCGAAGTCCATCCAGAAATCCCTCCAAACCGCAATAGACAAGCGTGTCCCGCCCCCGGATTCAGGTCAAGGCGCGATTCCCAAGTAGCGCCGGTCCGACATGGACACAGCCACATTTCCGACGCAGAACCGGCAGATCCGGGTGGCTAGAAGGTGACCTGATGCAACCGACCAAACTGGCGCTGGCTACTTTGGCGATCGCTGGCCTTTCAGGCTGCATGCACCCTGCGCCATCGCTCGCCTCGTGTCCCTCGGCCAACGCGGCGAGCGTCGAAGTCGCGAAGACGATGCGTGACATGTACGAGGCCCTGAAAGCCGATGACCTGCAGGCGTTTCATGACGTCACGACAAAGGATTTCTACGCCTTTGATGTCGGCAAGCGCTTCGATGGCGATGCTCTGATGAGCCTCGTCAAGGCGGCCCACGAACGGGGCGCGGTTTATGACTGGAACGTCAACGATCCGATGGTGGAGGCAGCCTGCAATACGGCCCTTGTTACCTACATCAACACCGGATCGATAACGGAGGCCGGATCAACGCGCACTTTGTCGTGGCTGGAATCAGCGACGCTGATCCATGATGGTCAACGCTGGCGCATCCGCTTTTTCCATTCGACACGCGTACCACAACCCTGAGGTTGCCTGCGGAGCCGAGCGGCAGACTCCCGCTGTCGGGAGCCTGCACGTGAACACACCTACAATTGGCCGAGCATGTAGTCGGCGGCGCTGACCTTGAACTCGCCGGGCGCCTCGACGTTCAGCTGCTTCACGACGCCGTCCTCGACGACCATGGAATAGCGCTGCGAGCGTGAGCCCATGCCGAAACCCGAACCGTCCATGGTGAGGCCGACAGCCTTGGCGAACGCGCCGTTGCCGTCCGCCAGCATGACGACATCTTCGCCGACCTGCTGGTCCTTGCCCCAGGCATTCATGACGAACACGTCGTTAACCGACACGCACGCAATGGTGTCGACGCCCTTCGCGCGGAAATCAGCGACGGCTTCCTTGTACCCCGGCAGGTGGCGGGCCGAGCAGGTCGGCGTAAAGGCGCCCGGGACGGCGAACAGGGCGAGCTTCTTGCCCGCAGTGAGTTCGGCCACAGTCATGTCGGCTGGCTTGCCTTCCTTCATAACCTTGAAGGTTGCTTCCGGCAGCTTGTCGCCTACCTTGATCGTCATGCGGCAGTCTCCTTCGAGGGGATTGGATTGGAACAGGATGTAGGGCGTTTCACGGCTGAAGGCGACTCCGTTCCGCCCCGAATGGATAGCGGCTTGCCTTGCGACCTGCGAAAGCCCAGCATACTGCTCTGCTTTGGCCAGGAGAGACGACACTGTTGGAAGGCTCGCTCGCCGGAAAACTTCTGATCGCGTCGCCCGCGATCGAAGACGCACGGTTCAGCCGGGCGGTCATCCTGGTCTGCACCCACAACAATGATCACGCGATGGGTATCGTCCTCAATAAGGCCAGCGAGGACGAAAACCTGCCCGACCTGCTCGACCAGCTCGGCGTCGATGGTCATGATGCGCCCGAGGATGCCCACATCCTGATCGGCGGTCCGGTCAGTCGCGAGCGTGGTTTCGTCCTGCACTCCGAGGACTATGACAGCGAGGGCGCGACCCTGAACGTCTGCGAAGGCGTCTGCCTGACGGCGACCCGCGACGTGCTGCATGCCATGACTTCGGACTCGCCGCCGGAACGGTTCGTGCTCGCCCTGGGCTATTCGGGATGGGGCGCAGGACAGCTGGAACAGGAATTGATGGAGAATGTCTGGCTGGTCGGCGAGCCGGACGTGGCGCTGGTCTACGACCCGTCGCTGGACACCAAATGGAGCCGCGCCCTGGCCCGGATCGGCGTCTCGCCAGACCGGCTGCAGATTTCGGGCGGAACGGCCTGATTTCCCGCCGCTTGCCGCGCTCTCGCCGGCCAGACCTTGAGTTGGGAGACGAGGCCGTCTAGGGCAGGCTCTTGAGAAGTCCGAGGGTCCGATCGTGAGCGTCGACAAGAAAACAGTCAGCAAGGTTGCCCGCCTGGCCCGCATTGCCGTCCCCGAGGATCGGCTGGAGCCAATGGCAAAGGAGCTGAACACGATCCTCGCCTGGATCGAGCAGCTGAACGAAGTGGATGTCGAAGGCGTGGAGCCGATGACGACGCCTGTCGCCATGGAGCTGCCGATGCGCGAGGACGTGGTGACGGATGGCAATATCCGCGACCAGGTGCTGGCCAACGCACCGCGCACCGAAGACGGGTTCTTTGTGGTGCCCAAGGTGGTCGAGTAGATGTCGACGAGCGGTGTGAGCGTTCTCGACGATCCGCGCTGGGCTGTCTTCAACGAGGCCGGCTTTGAGTGCTCGTGCGGTCAGCTCCACGTCGGCTTGTTTCCGATCAACATGCTGATCCCGTTGGGGTGGGAAGGCGCGTCCGATTACCAGCCCGACGAAGCGCTGACGACCAACAGCACCTTTCTCTCGCCGAGCTACTGCGTTTGGGAGGGCGAGGGGTTCGCCCTGCGCATGCGGTTGCCGCTGCAGATGCGCGGCGCTGCCCCCGCAGCGTTCATGTATACGGTGTGGGCGAGCGTGAACCGCGCCAACTTCGAAGCCTACATCGCGGCGAAGGCGGCGGGCACACTGGACGAAACCAAACACGTTCCAGCTC
>CALRWU020000392.1:0-3887 GCA_943371945.1 Azorhizobium sp. AG788 | reverse complement strand
CGATCGAGGGCGAAGAACTGGTCGCCGAGTTGAGGTCCCGGAATTTGTCCGCGCGCTATCTGGACTGCGATGTTTCGCGCGAGGCAGACGTTTCCGCAGCTTTCGCAGGCGTTGCTGCCCATTTTGGACGGCTCGATATCGTCGTGAACAATGCCGGCGTCGCGGGCGCGAACAAGCCGACACACGAGTTGACTGAAGCGGAGTGGGACTGGGTTCAGTCCATCAACGTCAAAGGCGTTTTCTTCTGCACCAAGCACGCCATTCCGCTGCTGCGGAAAGCCGGTGGCGGTAGCATCATCAATCTTTCCTCTATCTACGGTCTAGTCAGCGCGCCAGATGTCCCTCCGTACCATGCATCGAAGGGCGCCGTTAGACTGATGACCAAGACAGACGCCCTGCTCTATGCCGCTGACAAGATCCGGGTGAACTCGATCCACCCTGGCTTCATCTGGACGCCTATGGTCGAAGGATACCTGAATGCGTCCGGCGATCTGGAAGAAGCGCGCCGCGCAACAGACGCGCTGCATCCGCTTGGCCACATGGGTGAACCTGACGATATCGCCTGGGGCATCGTGTATCTCGCATCGAACGAAGCCAAGTTCATTACCGGCACGGAGCTTGTCATCGACGGAGGATACACGGCGCGCTGATCCTTCGCGCAACTGTCGGTGACATCGTTGTACTTTTTCCGGGCGATGCCCTTCTCGATGGAGACACTGTGCAGGTAAACGCCAGGTGACACAGCAGCCAAATCCCAAGACCGCCAGGCCTCTATCGAAGCACCCCACGGCGGCACGCACACAGCTCAGAATACGCCCGATCAAGCTGGACACCATGGGCGAGAACGTCGTGATCCTGTCGCGGGATTGCATCGCGCTTCGGCCAGAGCGCCTTGCAGGCTTCAGGAAGATCGAGGTTCGGGTCAACGGAGCTCAGATATTCGCCAATGTGCTGATCTCCGACGGGCTGGAGGAACTCAGCGCCAACGAAATCGGACTGCCGCAGCCGGCCCTGCATCGTCTCGGTGTAAACCCTGGCGACCACGCCCATGTCTCAATCGCGCCAACAGCCGCGAGCCTGGATGCCGTTCGCGCCAAGATCCGCGGCGAGGAACTGACCCGGGAGGAAATTCGGGCGGTTGTCGATGACCTCGCCGCCCACCGCTACTCGGATATCGAAGTGGCGGCGTTCCTAATTGCGACGTCCAGCTTCATGACCACGAGCGAAGTACTCGCGCTGACGAGCAGCATGGCCGCCGCCGGCGCCCAATTGAAATGGAACCGACCTATTGTTGTCGATAAGCATTGCATCGGAGGCATTCCCGGCAACCGGACGACGATGATCGTTACGCCGATCATCGCTGCACACGGGCTGACAATGCCCAAGACGTCCTCTCGGGCAATCACGTCTCCGTCCGGCACAGCAGATACGATGGAAGTTCTCGCTCGCGTCGAGCTGACTGAGAATGAAATTCGAGACGTGGTGGAACGCTGTAACGGCTGCATTGCGTGGGGAGGCCATATAAACCTGTCGCCGGCCGACGACGTGCTGATCTCGATCGAACGCCCGCTTTCCATCGACACTCCGGAACAGATGGTGGCGTCGATCCTCTCGAAGAAACTCGCGGCCGGCTCCACTCACCTGCTGATCGACATACCAATGGGCCCGACCGCAAAGATCCGTTCCAACATCCATGCACAGAGCATCCGGAAACTCTTCGAGTTCGTCGCATCCCGCCTCGGGCTTGTCACCGAGGTGATCATTACCGATGGCGCCCAACCCATCGGATACGGCATTGGCCCCGCCTTGGAAGCCCGGGACGTACTTGCGGTGCTGGACGGCAAACCGGATGCCCCGGCCGACCTGCGGGAAAAATCGATCCGGCTTGCAGGTCGCCTGCTGGAGTATGATCCGCTACTGCTGGGTGGACGCGGCGAAGAGCGGGCTCGCGAGCTACTTGATAGCGGCGAGGCGCGCAGGGCGCTTGACCGAATGATCGAAGCACAGGGCCCGCCACCGCGCACAGCGCCGATCGGTACCCTGGTGTTTGAGGTTCCAGCTCCGCGAGATGGCGTCGTCAATCAGATCGACTGCTTCCGCATCGCCCGGATCGCCCGCGCGGCCGGCGCGCCGAACGATCCCGGCGCGGGGATCGATCTGAAGAAGAAGGCCGGGGATTTGGTCCGCAAGGGCGAGCCGCTCTACCGCATTCATGGGGTGGATCACGCAGATTTTTCAGCGGCCTGCGAAGCCTCCGGTGAAGACTCCGGCTTCCTCATTGAAAGCGCAGGCCGATGACAACCGTGCTGCACGCCTTTCGCGACGAGGCCGCTGAAGCGCAGCGGCTCGCGAATGCGCTACGGGTTCCGCTAGCCTTTGTCGACGTACACGCGTTTCCCGACGGCGAGATCGTGCCATGTGTCCCGGTGCCGGCGGCGACAACTATCGTGTACCGTTCACTTGACCAGCCCAATACCAAGTTGGTGGAGTTGCTGCTAGCGGTCGATGCGTGGCGCAGAAATGGTGCGCAGCGGCTCGTTCTGGTCGCTCCTTATCTGCCCTACATGCGGCAAGACATGGCCTTCCGGACCGGAGAGCCGGTCAGCCAGCGGGTGATAGCCAACCTGCTAGATGCGGCGTTCGACAGGATTGTCACCATCGATCCCCACCTGCACCGTACACATTCGCTGGCAGAGCTGTTTCCGACATGCCAATGCACACACCTGTTCGGTGCTGACGCGCTAGTTCCGCACCTTCGCGCATTCCCGCTGCTGGCAGGAACAGTTGTCGTTGGACCGGATGTTGAGTCAGCTCCTTGGGTCAGGCGGATAGCCGCGCCGCTTGGTCTGGCTCACACCACTATGCGGAAACGTCGGCAGGGCGATACCGAGGTGGAGCTAGTCGCTCCAGTGGACTTTGATCCTGCCGGATGCCCCGTCCTTCTGGTCGATGATATCTGTTCGACGGGCAGCACGTTGCGCAAAGCGACATGTCTGCTCAAGTCATTGGGAGCGGGCGAGATCACGATATTCATCACGCACGCGCTCGGCGGCAAAAAGGTCTTGGCAGAGCTCCTGCGAGCGGGCGCCAGCAGGGTCCTTTCAACTGACTCAACCGCAAATCCCGTCAACGGGATCCATCTTGCTGATCTGCTCGCCCACGCGCTGAGAGAGCCCGGATAAGGCAACCCTGATTGACGCTCATCAAGCGCGCGGACAGAAAATCCGGCTCAATGGGCATCAGAGGTGGTGAAATGACAGCTCTCCTGAGCTTCTACGGGGCAGCGGGTTGCGTGACCGGATCCTGCACGCTGATAGAGAGCGGCAAGACCAGACTCCTCGTGGACTGCGGAATGTTCCAGGGAACTAAAACCCTCAAACAGCTGAACTATGGACCATTCCCTTTTGACGTCGCGTCACTGAACGCCGTCCTTCTGACGCACGCTCATATCGATCACAGCGGCCTGCTCCCAAAGCTCCGCATCGCTGGCTTTGAAGGTCCGATTTTTTCAACGTCAGGGACTCGCGATCTGTGTGAGGTTCTCCTGCCCGATGCAGGCAGCATCCAGGAAATTGAAGTGTCGCAGTTGAATCGACGCAACCGACGCCGGGGCGGCGGTGATCTTTCGCCTATCTATAGAGCGTCAGATGCACGAGATACACTCGTGCAGTTCCGGACGGTGCAACTGAATGATTGGGCCAACGTTTGTCCCGGCGTGAGAGCTCGCTGGTGGAATGCTGGACACATCCTTGGGGCCGCCTCCATCGAGGTCGAAATGGCCGGCCACGAAAAGGAAAAGCCGCTGCGTCTGTGCTTTTCTGGCGATGTCGGCCCAGGAGGGCGAGACCTCGCTGACGATCCCGAGGGCCCTACCAACATTGACCATC
>CALRWU020000391.1:0-3889 GCA_943371945.1 Azorhizobium sp. AG788 | reverse complement strand
CTTGGTCACGCGCATGCGCTCGCCAAAGCCCTTCAGCATCAGCATGCGGTGCGTCTTCTCGAGATTATAGCACGGCACATACATGAAGCAGTGGTGCTCGCAGTGATAGTGCACCCAGAACGGCGCGATGAAGAGCCGTTCCAGCGGATTGGCCAGCGTCGTGCGCGCGTGCGTGAACGGATCTTCCTGCGTGTTGACCATCGCGTGCTCGCCCATGGCGCGCAGCCGCGTCACCAGCGGAAACCACGTCGCCATCGGCACGATCCACAGCACCGGCCACGCCCACCAGTAACCCAGCAGGCTGGTCGCCACGACGATCACGCCCTGCGCAATCCAGAACCGCCGCCCCGGCGTATCCGGCACGCGCGGCGGCTTGCGCGTCTCGCCACGCATCTGTGCGATGAACGGCGCGATGCGCTGTTTGTAGAAAGTCTGCCCCGTCAGATCGCGCACGAACTTCCGGTTCAGCGATCCCCTGGTGACAGGGAAGGGGCGCGAGAGGCCGATATCAGGATCCTCCGGCTGTTCGGTGTATTTGTGGTGGGTCAGGTGATACGGGCGATAGCGCTTCAGGCTCCCGCCCACCGGCCCGCCGCACAGCCACTCCGCCATCCAGTCATTCAGCTTTGCATTCGGATGCAGCGTGCCATGCGCCGCCTCATGCTCGAGAATTGCGAGTCCGAGCTGCCGCGTCCCGATCAGCATCACGGCGAGAACATACGTCAGCGGATTGGGCGCATAGATGAACAGCGCGCCCGCGCCGATGATCACCGCCCAGGCAGACGCCACCAGCACTGGCCCGAGCCATACCGACTGGCGTGAGACGCTCGCCCACTCCTCGGGCGTGAAGATTGTCTTGGGGTCGACACGGGTGACGGCTGGCATGACGCAACTCTATCAGAACTGGCGCGATCGCGAAGGGCCCAAACGCGACCGGCCCAAACGCGACGGGCAAGTGATGACGCGCCGCGTCACAACAATTACCTAACGACAGGGCTGGCGCATGGCGATGGCCGGGCGATAGGGTTCCCGCGATTTGGTTCCCGTTGCCTGGAGTCCCCTGATGAAATTCCCCCCTGCTAGGTTGATGGCCAGCCTGATGCTCGGTTCGGCCGCATTGGCGCTCGCCGCCTGCGGAGAGACCAAGCCGGCGGAACCCGCAGCTCCCGTCGTTGAAGCGCCTCCGGTGCTAGAGCAGGCGGTCGCCCCGCTATCGGATCCCATGCAGGGCGATGGCGGCGTCTCGGCCTTCTACATGCCCGATGCAGCTATCCCCGCGACCCCCGGCAAGATGATCCGCACAGAACCGCAAACGGCCGACACATCCCTGCCGTCCGCAGTGTCGGCCTTCCGCATCCTCTATTCCTCGGTGAACGGCCTCGGCGACAAGAAGGAGCCGATTGCTGTCTCTGGCTCGGTCTTCCTGCCGAAAGGCACGGCCCCCGCCGGCGGCTGGCCGCTGATCGCCTGGGCGCACGGCACGGTCGGCATCGCCGACATCTGCGCGCCGTCGAACAAGGCCCGCTCGGACCGCGACAGCAAGTATCTCAGCCACTGGCTCGACCAGGGCTATGCGGTTGTCGCTTCGGATTATCAGGGCCTCGGCACGCCCGGCGGCCATCCCTATCTCGCCACGCGCCCGGCCGCGTACTCCGTCCTCGACTCCATCCGCGCCGTACAGGCTGATCCCACTTTCAGCATTGGCAAGTCCGTCGTCCTCGTCGGCCAGTCGCAAGGCGGCGGCGCAGCCTTCGCAACAGCGGGGGAGGCGACGACCTACGCCCCCGAACTCGACATTCGCGGCACCGTAGCCACCGGCACGCCCTACTTCACCAACGACACCGCGCCCGTCGTTCGTGATCCCAATGTGGTCACCGGTATGCTCACCTATTCAATGTACATCATGTATCTCGGCGAACAGGCGGATCCGCTGTTCAAGATCGCCGACTACGCATCGCTTCCGGCAAGGCCCTTCTTTGAATCGACCCGTACCCAGTGCTTCATGGATACAGCGACGATGATCAAGACCGAGAACATGAGCCAGGCGAAGATGTTCACCGCGGACCCCACGGAAGCGATGGCGAAATTCTACCCGCTCATGGCCTATTCTACACTGAAGGTGAAAGGCCCCGTCTTCATGGGCACCGGCGGCAAGGACAAGGACGTCCCGCCTCCTGGACAGGAGCGTCTGTTCAACGATGCGTGCAAGGCTGGCAGCGTGATCGAACACAAGGTCTACGCCGATCTCGATCACTCCGGCGCGGTCAACGGCTCGCTCGCAGACTCAACGCCCTTCGTGAAGAAGGCCTTCGCCGGCGAAGCCCTCACGGGCAACTGCCCGAAGGGGTAGAGCGTCGAACAATCAGGGGGCGGGCGATGACGGACCGGCGGGCGTTTCTGAAACTGCTGGCGGCCAGCCCGCTGCTCGCCGGTGTCCCGTACATTGGTCAGGCGCTGGCCCAGACCCCGACGCTGCAGGGCATCGACAGCCTTGTGGCGAGCGCATCCGATGCGCTTGACGTGTTCGACCTCGAAGCGGTTGCACGCCGCAACATTCCGCCGGCGCACTGGGGATATCTGGCGGCAGGCGTTGACGGTGAAGAAACGCTCCGCGCGAACCAGCAGGCCTTCTCACGCTACCAGCTGCACACGAAACGCTTCGTCGACCTCAGCAAGATGGGCATGAGCCTCGATCTCTTCGGGACCACCTACAAGAGCCCGATCTTCCTGTCGCCGCTTGGCGCACAGCGCGCGTTCCACCCCGAAGGCGAGATCGGCAGCGCCAAAGCGGCGGCGAGCCGCGGACATCTCCAGGTCCTGTCCACCGTGTCGTCGATCGGCGTCGAAGACGTGACCGCCGCTTATGGCGCGCCGATCTGGTATCAGCTCTACACGACCAACAAATGGGACATCACGGTCAAGCTCGTGAAGCGCGCCGAAGCTGCGGGATGCCCCGTGGTCGCGGTGACGGTCGATCTGCCTGTTGGACGCAACACGGAATCCGCCACGCGCTGGGCGCGGACCGACACGCGTACCTGCACGTCCTGTCATGCAGCGGGCGGATCGGATCCCCGCCTGCGGGCCATGTTCAGCGGCATCGACATGACAGGGGTCGGCTTGAACTCATCGTCGCTGACATGGGATTTCATCAAGCGTCTGAAGGACGTCACGAAGATGAAGGTCCTGATCAAGGGCCTGGAATCGCGCGGCGACGCAGAGCTTGCCGTCAAGCACGGCGCCGACGGTATCATCGTATCTAACCATGGTGGCCGCGCGACCGAGACAGGGCGTGGCGCGCTCGAGGCGTTGCCCGAAGTGGTTGCGGCTGTCCGCGGCCGCGTCCCGGTTCTCGTCGATGGCGGCGTCCGGCGCGGAACGGATGTGCTGAAAGCCCTCGCCCTCGGGGCCACGGCTGTCGGCATCGGCCGCCCCTATGTGTGGGGCCTCGGCGCATTCGGGCAAGCCGGCGTCGAACGCGTGCTCGACATTCTCAACAATGAGCTGAGGCTCGCCATGGCGGGCGTCGGCGCACGCACCCTGCGCGACATCACAGCGGCGTCGCTCATCCGCAAGGCGTAGCAGCGCGTGCAAATTCGGCGGATAGCCAAAAAACTTCCGACGTAGTTTCAATCGCTTGGCGCAAAAAACTGTAGGACGGCAGAACTGCAAAAATAAAAACCCGCGCCGCGCCGTCCTACCCCCATTCCGGCGGCCGTATATTCGAGCCCATGACTCGAACACAAACGCGCACATACGGAGTGCTTAACCCATCAACCCGCCAGCCTTTGCTGGAGGCCATGCTGCGCGCGTTCTGCTGGCTCGTGTCCAACGTCGTCTCGATGCTCGGACTGATCATCCACCGCTCCACCCGTGATTGGCACACGGATGC
>CALRWU020000390.1:0-3893 GCA_943371945.1 Azorhizobium sp. AG788 | reverse complement strand
TCATCCGCAAGCCGCTCTGGACCTCCAGCCTGCACGACCTCCTGAAAGCCTTCGGCGACATCAACGTGCGCAAGGTGAAACTGAAATCCCACGTCATCGCGCGCCAGCCCGTCGTGCCGCTCGACACCGCGCGCCGCCACCTGCAAGCGCTGGTGCCCGACCTTATCGACTGGGCCTCGATCCAGATGATGCACGCTGAAGACGAAGCCTCGAAGGACGCGCCGCGCCGCTCCGAAGTCGCCAGCTTCTTCTCCGCCGCCCTCGAACTCACCAAGAACCGCGTCGTCGATATCCGCCAGGATCAGGCCTTCTCCGACGTCTATGTCCGGAAGGCGGGCAAGGGCGAGCCAGATCCTGCGCCTTCTGGCCTGCAGGCTGCCGAATGAGCGACGAGATCGAAAAGCCGGACCTGCAGGCCATGCGCGACGCCGTCGCGAAGCTGGCCAAGCAGGGCAAGGGAAAGGGCGCCAAGCCGGCGCCCGCCGCCGAACCACCCGTGCCGGAACCCAAACCCGCCCGCGCCGAGCCCGATCCCGAACGCCTCGCCGACGCCATGCGCCGCGCCGAGGCCGTGCTCTTCGCCTCCGATGAGCCGATCGACGCCACCACGCTCACCGAAGCCCTCCCGCCCGGCGTCGAGGCCGGCGATGTCCTGCTCAAGCTGAAAGCCGCTTACGCGACCAAAGGCGTCCAGCTGGTCGAACTCGCTGGCAAGTGGCGCTTCCAGACCGCCCCCGATCTCGCCTTCCTCTTTGAAGAAACCCGGGAGCAACCCCGCGCCCTCAGCCGCGCCGCGCTCGAAACCCTCGCCATCATCGCCTACTGCCAGCCGGTCACCCGCGCCGAGATCGAGGATGTCCGGGGCGTCGCCGTCTCCTCCGGCACGCTCGACATCCTGATGGAGGCCGGCTGGATCCGCCCCCGAGGCCGCCGCCGAACCCCAGGCCGTCCTGTGACATTTGGCGTCACCGACGCCTTCCTCGTGCAGTTCGGTCTCGATTCCATCGACAGCCTGCCGGGCCGCGACGAACTGAGAGCCTCCGGCCTGCTCAGCGCCGAGATTCCCCGTGATTTCGAGTTTGCCGGCACGCCGCGCGACCCTGAAACGGGAGAACTGCTGGGCGAGGACGCGCTCGAAGACAGCGAGTTCCAGGCCGATTTCTTCGAAGGCGCCGACGACCGCGCCTGACAGTTAATGGTAAAGTGTGCGCGTGCGGCCCTCACACGATTTGCGCTCAGGGGCCGGGGGCGCTAACTTGCAGTCAGGAATTGGAAACATGAATGCATCGCCTGGCCTCCCAATAGGCTTGGTTTCCATGGCTCTGATCTTCATGTTGGCCCCCGGGCCATTGAAGATCGTGAGTTTGGCGGTGACCTATTTCGTAGGATAGAGCAGGGCGGCAACGCCTTACGCCACAGCCTTTAGCTGGCGCGCCAGCTAGCGAACTGGAGAAGAACCGATGTTTGGACGTCTTGGTCCGCTCGAGATCATTGTCATCCTCGCCATCCTGCTGCTCGTCTTCGGCGGCCGCGGCAAGATTTCCGGCATGATGGGTGATGTCGCAAAGGGCATAAAAAGCTTCCGGAAGGGCATGAAGGACGAGGCCGACGTTGACACCAGCCAGACCACGTCTGGCGCGCTGGTCAACGAACCGATCAACGTCACCCCCGAGAAGGAAAAGTCGAAGGTCTGATCGCTCTGGCCCGCAGGTGAATAACCGCGTGGGTGCGTTTGAACTTTCGTCTCCGGAAGGAGCGACATCGCCATGATGCCGGGTGTCGGCTTCGAGGAAATGATCCTGCTGGTTATCGTGGCGATCGTCGTGATCGGCCCGAAGGACCTGCCTTTGATGATGCGCAAGTTCGGGCGTTTCACAGGCAAGATGCGCGCGATGGCGTTCGAGTTCAAACAGGGCATCGACGAGCTGGGCCGTCAGGCCGAGCTGGAAGAACTCCGCAAGGAAGTCGCCGACCTCAAGAAATCGACCGGCATCGACGACATCCGCCGCGACCTCGAAAAGGACAAGGCTGACCTCGAAAGCGATGTCGCCAGCGTCATGCGCGATGCGCCAAGGCCCTCCATCCACCCCGCCGCCAGTTCGCCGGGAGACGCCGCCGCCGCCGAAGCGCAGGCCAAGCAGATCCCCGACTACTCCGGCCTGTCCGCCGACCATCCCGGCTACGATACCGGCGAAGCCGTCCCCGTCGACGCGCCCGCGCCCGATCCGTCACCGGCCCCTGCGGTCGCCGAGATCGCCGCCGAGCCAGACCTTCACGTCATTCCGGACGAAGATGTCCGCCCCGTCGCCGGCCTGCATCCGGCCGCGACGCCGTGGCCGACCTTCAAGAAGCAGGACACCCCTGCCTGATGTCCGACAAGAATCTCGTCAGCCGCAAGGACAAGCTCAAGCCGAAGAAGTCCACGGCCGTCGCTCAGGCCGCCGCGACCTCGGTCGGCGGCGCCTTGCCGCCCCCTCCGCCCCCACCCATCGACGAAGTCGAAGCCAGCCGCGCGCCGCTGATGGATCACCTGGTCGAGCTGCGCCAGCGCCTGATGCGCATCCTCTATACGCTGGTCATCCTGTTCATCGGTGCCTGGTTCATCACCGAACCGGTGCTCAGCTTCCTGCTAACGCCGCTGGGCGACGCCGCCCTCCGCGCTGGCCGCCCGCCTGACGAACTGTTCGTCGCGCAGACCACCGCGCCGCTCGAAATGCTGTTCGTGAAGCTCAAGCTCGCCTTCGTGATGGCGCTGGCCGTGGGCTTCCCGTTCATCGCCTATCAGGTCTACGCCTTCGTCGCGCCCGGCCTCTACAAGAGCGAGCGCGCGGCGGTGATGCCCTTCCTGTTCGTGATGCCGCTCCTGTTCGCGGTCGGCGCGTCGCTGGTCTACTATTCCGTGCTGCCGACCTTCATGGACCTGTCGTTCAGCCAGGAACTCGTCGGCACGAATGTGAAGGCCGTCTACGTTCCGAAGGTCAAGGAATACTACGAACTTACCATCTCGCTGCTGATGTGTTTCGGCTTCGCCTTCCAGCTGCCGATCGTGATCGCGCTGCTGGCGCTGGCCGGCGTGGTCAAGTCGTCCATGCTGCGCAAGGGCCGCAAGTTCGCGCTGCTGATCATCTTCGTCGTCGCCGCCGTCGTGACGCCGCCCGACCCGTTCAGCCAGTTCATCCTCGGCATCCCGCTCTACGGGCTCTACGAAGCCGGCATCATCGTCGCCTGGCTGATCGAACGCGGCCGCAACCGTCGCGAAGCTGCCGAAGCGAAAGCCGAGGAAGAAGAAGCCCGCCGCGAAGCCGCCGAGGAAGAATCCCGCCGCCGCGCCGCCGCGCAAGCTGCGCCCTCCGGCACGGTCCCGGCGGGCGAATAGCGCTGCCCCACCGCCCGTCAATTCAAGGCAAGCTGACCCAACAGGGTCTCGTCCCCTGAAAGGGGGAGGACAGGAGGGGGTGCTCCCACAACGCTCACCCCGCTAGAATCGGCCGGTTCTGCAGAGAGCGCATGCCCGTAGGGTGCATTGAGCGAAGTGAAATGCACCATCGCGCCGGGCCAACCAAAAGGTGGATATCGCTCCGCTCAATCCCCCCTACGACCCCTGCACGCAAAGTAGCGCTCATGCTGAGCAGGCCCGTAGGGCTGTCCGTCGAAGCACGCGCGCGGGGCTCACGGACCAGGCAGGGCCAAAAGCCCCCAACACCCTTGGAGCCCCGGCCGCATCACGCTAGACCCCGACCAGAGCTGAGGCCTGCCCCAGAGGACGACTATGCACGACATCCGCGCCATCCGTGAGAACCCGACCGCCTACGCCGCCGCCCTGTCGCGCCGGCCGACCGTGGACGGCGCCTCCGAAGTCGCGAAGATCATGGCGGCCGACGAAAAGGTCCGCG
>CALRWU020000389.1:0-3906 GCA_943371945.1 Azorhizobium sp. AG788 | reverse complement strand
AGGCCGGCGCGACGCCCCTACTTATAGAAAATCACCCCTGCTCCCAGCGCGATAAAGGCAAAGCCCAGCGCATGCTTCCAGGTCAGCGGCTCGCCCAGAACCCAGGTCGAGAAACCTGCGAACACCACCAGCGTGATCACCTCCTGCATCGTCTTGAGTTCGGCCGCTGAATAGACCTCGTGACCTATCCGGTTGGCCGGCACGGCCATGCAGTATTCGATCAGGGCGATGCCCCAGCTGGCGAGGATGGCCCAGTGGAGGGGGGTGCTGGTGAACTTCAGGTGGCCATACCAGGCTATGGTCATGAAGATGTTGGAGCCGATCAGCAGAACGATGGGCGACCATTGCGCAATGCTCATGAAATTCCCGTCAGGTGTGGACTCCAGCCCACCCGCTTGCGCAACGCCCGCCGGCAAGCCATCTTTATGTGGAACTAGTTCAGGGGACGTCCATGCGCAAACTCATGCTTGCTATCGTCATCGTCGCGCCGCTCCTGGCGTCGGCCTGCAACACCATCGCCGGCATCGGCAAGGATGTATCGACCGTCGGCGGCGTGATGACCGACTCAGCAGAGAAGACGAAATAGAGACGGGCTGGTCTCAGCCCAGCTCGATCGAATAGCGCTCGACGACAGTGTTCGCGAGCAGCTTCTCGCACATGTCCTTCACGCGCTTTTCGGCGTCGGCTTTCGACAGGCCATCAGCAAGCTCGATCTCGATCGTCTTGCCGCAGCGCACGGCTTCGACCTCGCTAAAGCCGAGGCGGCCGAGGGCGTCACCCACCGCCTTGCCCTGCGGATCGAGCACGCCAGCCTTCAGCGATACGTGAACCTTGGCTTTCATGGATTCGCCTACTTGCCGTTGAAGGACAGGATTTCCGCCCCGCCCGCTTCCTTGATGATTCCAAGCCTGCGCGCAACCTCAGCGTAGGCCTCGGTCACGCCGCCCATGTCACGGCGGAATCGGTCCTTGTCCATCTTCTCGCCGGTGTCCATGTCCCACAGTCGGCAGCTGTCAGGGCTGATTTCGTCGGCCAGAACGGTGCGGACCATCTCGCCCTCATACAGGCGGCCGTACTCGACCTTGAAGTCCACCAGCTTGATCCGTGCGCCGGCGAACAGTCCGGTCAGGAAGTCGTTGATGCGCAGGGTCATCGCGATGATGTCGTCGATCTCCTGGTGCGTCGCCCAGTTGAACGCCGTGATGTGCTCTTCGGTCACCATCGGATCGCCGAGCTCATCCTTCTTGTAGCAGAACTCGATGATCGAGCGCGGCAGCACCGTGCCCTCCTCGATGCCCAGTTTCTTGGACAGCGAGCCCGCCGCGATATTCCGGCAGATCACTTCCAGCGGGATGATCTCGACTTCGCGGATCAGCTGCTCGCGCATGTTGATGCGCTTCAGGAAGTGGGTCGGGATGCCGATCCCGTTCAGCTGCATCATCACGAATTCGGAGATGCGGTTGTTGAGCACGCCCTTGCCGTCGAGCACGGCGCGCTTTTCATTGTTGAACGCGGTGGCGTCGTCCTTGAAGTACTGGATCAGCGTGCCGGGCTCGGGACCCTCGTAGAGGATCTTCGCCTTGCCTTCGTAAATCTTCCGGCGCTTCGCCATATCGCGTCTCCTGGGCCGGAGCCGTTGCGCGGCTCCCGACTCGTATAGGAAAAGGCTTCCTAGCCCATCCGGCGAAGGACGTCGCGTCCGGCGTCGTCGGGGGGTGTTGTAGGCCGATCCCAGTGGCTATATCGACATCTGGTGCACAGGAAGCAAGCGACCTGAGGGAGACAGATTTTGAGCGGTTTCGACAAGCGTGAAGCGGCGGAAGAAGGCAGATTCGCCCTCGACCAGGAACTGCGGTTCAAGGCAAATGCCCGCCGAAACAAGCTATTGGGCCTCTGGGCCGCCGAAAAGCTCGGCAAAACAGGTGAAGCGGCCGCGACCTATGCGATCGAGGTCGTGAAATCCGATTTCGAAGCGCCGGGCGACGAGGACGTGTTCCGCAAGGTGAAAGGCGATCTGGACGCCGCGGGTGTGGATATCTCCGACCACCAGCTCCACCGCCAGATGACCGAACTCATGGAAGTTGCGGTCGAACAGGTCAAAACTGAAAAGAAATAGCGGCCGCCCATCGGCGCCGTTCACCAAATCGACTGGCGAGCGCCCCGGGATTCCGGGGCGTTTTCGTGTCTGGCGTTCGCGCCTGTGCCGGTCCGGCGCAGCTGTTGATCCGCCATGGTGAACCGGGACGCGAAAACAGTGTTGCTGCTGAAACCCGCTTCATTAGCGATTGGGGCGCAGATTTACCGGTGAAGATCGGCCCCCGCCGGTCTGGTCCGGCCGGCTCCTGCTGTCCCGCCAAGCCCTTTCGGCGGTTGCGCTCTTCCCCCTGGGCGCTTGGCAGATCCGGTTTCAGGAGCAGCGGCGCACGACCCCTCGCGCCCGCCCGCTCCGCCATCATGGCCTTGGGCCGGAGTTCGGGAGGAGCTCCGGCCCAATTTTTGTGGCGCCGCGCTCGACGTGGGACCGTCAGAAATACTGCGTGTAGTATTTGACCTTGGTCAGCTGGCCGTCCGCGAAGATGAAGTAGAGGCTATACGTCCAGCCCTCGGCGCCTTCGAAATCGTCGATGCTCAGGACAACGTCGTCCATATCATTCCATCGAACGTCGCTTGGCAACTTCGCGAGCGTGACAGCTCGAGCTTCCCCGAGCTTCACGCCGTAGGGCAGCACCACGTTTGCCGACGTATCGGCGTCTGCGACAACCGTACCGACGAAGGTCTCAAAGCCTGTGTAGCGCACACCGTTGGGACTGGTGAATTCGCAATCGACCTCGCCAACCTTCAGCGGACAGGCATTCTCGTGACGAAAGCCAAACACGCTCTCGACCTTTGATCCGACCGTGATGTTATTGAGCCATGGCACAGGAGTGCCTGCGCCAGACTTCAGCATTCGCGGCTCTGCTTCGGCCTCGTTTGCCGCCTGCTCCGGTGAATCCGGCTCAAATTCAGGCGCCTCGACTTGCACATCCTTCGGACGAGTATCTTCGATCGCGGCCTTCTCGACAGGCGCCTCGATCGACTGATTGCCCTGCGGCGCGCAGGCGGTCAAAGCAAGCAATGCAACAACAACCGCATATTCACGCTTGCATCGCATTGGCTACGCCGCTCCAAACACCCGTTCAAAAATCACATCCACCGCCTTGAGGTGGTAGCCGAGATCGAACATGTCGCTCAGCTCCGCGCTGGTCAGCAGCTTCGCCACATCCGCATCGCCTTCGAGATTGCGCAGGAAGTCGCCTTCCTTGCGGTTTGCGTCGCGCCACACCTTCATCGCGTTGCGCTGGACCATGCGATACGCGTCCTCGCGGCTTGCGCCCGCTTCCACCAGCGCCAGCAGAACGCGCTGCGAGTTATGCAATCCGCCGAGCTTGTTGAGGTTGGCCAGCATGTTGTCCGGATAGACCAGCAACTGCTCGATCACGCCTGCAAGCCTGTTCAGCGCGAAGTCCAGATGGATGGTTGCATCCGGCCCGATGCCGCGCTCAACGCTTGAGTGCGAGATATCGCGCTCATGCCACAGGGCGACATTCTCCATCGCCGGCACGACTGACGAACGCACCAGACGCGCCAGCCCCGTAAGGTTCTCCGTCAGCACCGGATTGCGCTTGTGGGGCATGGCGGACGAGCCCTTCTGCCCTTCCGAGAAATACTCCTCCGCCTCCAGAACTTCCGTACGCTGCAGGTGGCGGATCTCTGTCGCGATGCGCTCGATGGTCGACGCCACCACGCCCAGCGCCGCAAAGAATGCCGCATGCCGGTCGCGCGGGATAACCTGCGTCGAGACAGGCTCGACCGCGAGGCCGAGCTTGGCCGCCACCATCGTCTCGATGCGCGGATCGATATTCGCGA
>CALRWU020000388.1:0-3918 GCA_943371945.1 Azorhizobium sp. AG788 | reverse complement strand
GACGCCCACGCCGCGCGTCGTGCCCAGCTTCGAAAAAGCAGGCCAAAACCGATCGCAAGGTCAGCAACGCTTCCCAGCAAGACCAGCCGCGTCGCGGCGACCGTATCCACGCGCGCGGCGAGAACGTCTGCGGCTGCGCCTCGTTGGACGAGGCCAATAAGCCCGCTCGCCAGCCAGAATGCGGATAGCGTCAGCAGAAGGACTGGAAAGACAAGCTGGCCGCGGCCAAAGACGCGCTCCTGCGTCGTGGAGGGCAGAGACGCCAATGTCGCGTGCAGGGGCTTCAGCTGGAAACCACCTGCCGAGCGCCACGGTTCCGGATCACCCGTAACGCCATCCGCCAGCGACTTGAGTGCTGTCGTTCGCAGCGGCGACCGCCATCCGAGCGCACCGGCAAGATCCGCCATACGTCCCATAGCAAAGCCTAGCCAGCGCGGCATGGACCAGATTGGAGCATCGTTGCGCCCCACCCAACTGCGCACGGCCTTAACGAGGTCCGCCAGCGTGTGCTGCGTATCCTCGACAAGGTCGTAGTCGTGTCGCGAGGATACTTGGCCCGCCAGCACCAGGCGCACGGCCTCGCCCACATCAGCGCCCGCTACTGTCTGCACGCGAGAGTCCGCAAGCACGATCGGCTGCACAAGCGGGAACGCGGCGAGCATGCGCAGCAGGGCCGTGCCGCCATAAGCGCCAGCAGAGATCACGAGGCCCGGCTTCAAGATCGTCCATTCCAGCGCGCTGGCCCGCACGGCGGCATCACCTGCGGCCTTGGACGACAGGAAAGTGGTACGCGCCTCCGCCACGGCGCCGGGCGCAGAAATCTGGACAAAGCGCGCCACGCCCAGCCGCTCGCAAGCGGCGAGCAGAGCGCGGATCGACGTGTCGTGCACAGCTTTGAGATTGTCCTGCGGTCCGTCCTGCAGGGCGCCTGCAGCGTTCACCACGGCGTCAATCCCGGTCAGGTGAGGCCCCCAGTTTTCCGGCGCCTGCAGCGCGCGCAGATCACCCTGACGCCACGCTATGCCGGGGACGAGCCGCCTGCCCGTCGCCGTTGACCGGCCAAATCCAACGACCGTGTGGCCGGCGCAGCTGAGGGAGCGGACAATCTCAAGACCGACAAGCCCGTATCCGCCGAGAACCAGAACCCGCATTGCTCGCCCTTCCCCGCGCCTATTGCTATGATTTCCAAGGATTTACTGCAAGAATTCAGAGTCTGGCTTGACTTGGGGCGCCCCCGTCGTGTCTAAGCACGCTTCCGAATTTCAAGACCAGTCCGAGACCGACCATGGCAAAACCCGCAACCATCAAGATCCGCCTGAATTCGTCGGCGGACACGGGCTTCTTCTATGTCACCAAGAAGAACCCCCGCACCCAGACCGAGAAGCTCGTTCTGAAGAAATACGACCCGGTCGTGCGCAAGCACGTCGAGTTCAAAGAAGGCAAGATCAAGTAGGGTCCGGCCCCGTCTCGGACTGCGGCTCCCGTCGCATCTAAGACCGCTTCTCAGACCACAGAATCATAAAGGCCCGGAGCATCGCTCCGGGCCTTTTGCTTGGGTCCTATTTGGCTCCGTCCGGCAGGGCGAAGGCCATCACGTAGCCGCCCTTGGGATCCGGATCGACTTCCTCGCCGGCCGAGGGACGCGGATAGCGCCAGCTCGGCGTCGGCAGGGTGACGACCACGTACTGCTTGCCGTTCTTGCCCACATAGCTCATCGGCGTGGCGTGAGCGCTGCCCGGCAGGTCGAACGACCACTTCACCTCGCCAGTGCGCAGGTCGAATGCGCGGAAGGTGGAGTCCATCGCCCCGGCGTGGAAGATCAGCCCGCCACGCGTCGTCATGTTGCCGGCCTGCAGCGGCGTGCCGACCATGAACGGCAGGCCCGTCGGAATGCCGAACGGACCCGACTCCTTCATCGAACCAAGCGGCCGCTTCCACAGCAGCTTGTTGGTGTTGAGATCGATGACTCCGAGTTCGCCGAATGGCGGTTCGAAGCACGGCAGGTTGGTGCTGAGCAGCTGGTTGTCCGCGTCATGGATGAATGGCAGCGGCAGACGCCAGTCCGACATGAACGGCGCCGTGTCGCCGCGATACAGCACGCGTTTCTGGTCGAAGCGCTTGTTGTGCTCGACGGCCTCCGGGCTTGGCGTGCGTGCAGGCGCAGCCGGGGCAGCAGCCGCATGCTCGTCCTTGGGCTTGGCGCGCTCGGCGCGGGCCGCAGCCTCCGCCGCGCGATCCTCGAGGCTGCGCAGCACGATACGGTTGCCCATCAGCATGGGCGCGCCGATCACCAGGCCATTATCGGCGTCGACCGAGACTGAGCCCCAGTTGAAACCGCCGGCATTGCCCGGATACTGGAACGTGCCGCCCCAGCTGTCCGTCGCCTGGCCATAGCCGCCACCGCCTGGCATGGGCGGCGTGAAGTGGCCCTCATACCGCATCTTCTTGAACTCGATGCGGCAGTGCAGTTGGTCAAGCGGGGTCATGCCCCACATGTCCTTCTCGACGCGATCTGCGCGGAAGTTCGGCAGCGGCGACATCGGCTGCGTCGCCGTAACCTTCTCGCCTTCGGCCGGATTCTGCGGCACGGCGACTTCCGGAATATCGTAAATCGGCACGCCCGTGCGGCGGTCGAGCAGGAAGTATTCGCCGCGCTTGGTGGCCTGGATGACGGCCGGAATTGGCTCGCCCTGGCCGTCCTTGCGGACATCGACCAGCACGGGCTGCGAAGGCACGTCATAGTCCCAGATGTCGCGGTGAACGGTCTGGTAGACCCAGCGCCGCTCGCCCGTCGCCGCATCAATCGCGACGATGGAGCTGGCGTTCTCTTCTGCTTCCTTGGTGCGCAGTTCGCCGTCGAAATAGTCCGGCGAGGAGTTTCCGGTCGGCGCATAGACCAGGTTCAGAACCGGATCATAGGCCGTGTTCGACCACACGTTCGGCGTGCCGCGCGTGTATTCGCCACCTTCGTCAGGCAGGCCGTGATAGCCCGCATTACCCATGTCCCACGCCCAGGCGAACTGGCCCGTGACAGCGTCGTAGGCGCGCAATACGCCAGAGGGGTTGCCGATCTGCTGGTTGTCGGTCACCCAACCGCCGACCACGATCTTGTCGCCCGCCACAAGGGGCGTCGACGTCACCATGAAGTTGCCGAGCGGCGAATAGCCGAGACCCGAGACGAGGTTGACAGCGCCGCTGAAGCCGAAGCTTTCGCAGGTGCGGCCAGTCATGGCGTCAACCGCGAGCAGGCGGGCATCCACCGTGCCTGTGATGATGCGCTTGGCGCATTCGCCGGTGTAGGTCGCCGGCGCCTCGTAATAGCCAAGGCCGCGGCAGGTACGTGCGAAGGTCGACGCCTTGTTGAGACCGCCCGGCACATTCGTCTGCGTCTCGTGGCGCCAGATTTCTGCGCCGGTGTCCGAATCAACCGCGATCAGCGTGTTGCCGGCGGTGCAGAGATAGACCATGCCGTTGGCCATCTGCGGGGTCTGCTTGAAGTCGTAGCCGACGCCGGTGCGGAACTCCCACGCCTTCTCCAGCTTGCTGACATTGCTGACATTGATCTGGTCGATCTGGGCGAAGCGCTGTCCGCCGGGGACGCCGCCATAGTTGCGCCAGTCGGTGACGGGCGCGCCAGTCGCTGCTGCGTTCTTCGTGCCTTCAACAACCGGATATGTCTGGAACGCGCCGCCGACGAGCAGCAGGGCCGAAGCGGCCGTTGCGATGCCAACGAAGAGCCCACCTGCATTGATCCTGTTCTCGGCCGTCTTGCCCATTGCAGCCCGATGCCAGGGCGACAGGAACCAGAGGCCGACCACGGCCCACGCCGCGAGACGCGGCAGCAGGGCGATGAAATCCAGACCGGCTTCAAGGATCGACATCACGATCCAGAACGCCAGGATGCCCGCATAGATCAGC
>CALRWU020000387.1:0-3942 GCA_943371945.1 Azorhizobium sp. AG788 | reverse complement strand
GGCCGAGACGCCCGTGAATGGCGGCTACAAGGCGCCGGATGCGATGGTGTTCTTCGCCTCGCAGAACATCCGCGATGAACCGGCGCCGAAACTGCTGGCCGCGCTGGCAAAGGGCGAGTCGCTGTCGCTGCGCCTCACGGCGTCCGATGGCGAGACGTTGCTGCAGGATGCGCTCTATGCCGATGGCTATGCTGCGGCGCTGGAGCAGGCGAGCGCCGCGCTCAATGATGACGGCATCGGGAAGCCGATCCTCGAACGCTGCGCCCCGCTGATGACCAAGGACGACGCCTTCTGGCGCGCCGCGAATGTCGCTCCCGCATCGCTGGTGTGCGACCCGCGGCTGGCGGAGCAGAGGCGGTAGCGAATGCTGGCCCGCGCTCGTCCTTCGACGGACGCGCACGTTGTGCGCTGCTCAGGATGAGCGCTCAAGGACTGACGAAGGCAAAGTCGCGCTCATGCTGAGCAGGCCCGCTGAGCGGGCCGTCCGTCGAAGCACGCGCGCAATTCCTTCCTCGCTAAAGGTCCAGGGTGTCGCGATGTCCCGGCACAATTCCTAGCCCTCGCGGACAGTGCGTGTGACTGCCAGTGGGTGCCGTATCACGTTGCATTTTTTGGGTATTTTGCGCGCGAGCCCTTTGTATCCCACTGCGCGGCCCACAACGCGCGTCGGACTAGGCTTCATCCCTGTTCGATCCGCGCTTAAGTTCTGCGTCGAAAGGGCGATAATGGCTGAAGGTCGTCAATCATTGTAGCAGATGCGTTGGTTGGGAGACGCTAATTCCATGACAGACGGTTCGGTGGATAAGGGGTTACGCACGATCGTAGAGCCCCGACTGGGCCCCGCAGTAGCCGCTATTCTGGGCCACGCCAACGCAAAGCGAGGGCTTCTTTCACGCGCGCTTTCGCAAGTGAAGGATTGGCCAGATGTCGGCTCAATCTTGGAGACACATGATCCACGCTGGATCGCAATGCTAGTGGACCAGATTAGGCGCTCGACCGAGGAAGTGTTGCTGAAATGGGCACCCTTAAATCACGCCGAAACTGCCGTTCGGTCGGTCCGAGCTGCGCTCAAGATTGATAAGGACGCGGCCTTTCCCCTCATGACTGTTTGGTCTGGATATGCACGTGAGGAGGCTGTCCGAGGGATAGTTGATATCCCCGGCCCGTTTTGCCTCGCAATGATAGTTCATCGGACGAACGACTGGGTTGGGACGGTGCGGACAGCAGCGGAAGCCAAACTCGCTTCTCTCAAGGTTTCGCTCAAGCCTCAGACCGTTATCGGGTGTATCGAGTTCCTTTGGGATTTTGATCGGGTTGGCCGCGCCGACTCCACTGCTCGGCTTCTTGTCTCCGAATTATCAAACTCACCTGCGGTATTGGCCGGACTCGAACGTGAGGCCCTAAGCGGAGCGACAGACCGAAGTTTCCGAATATTTCGCAAGTTACTCCGAGGAGCAGCCTTAGATGACCAACTTGCGTCGATTGCAGCAACCAGTCCACATCCTCGTATCCGCGCAACCGCAACTCGTGCCTTGCTGTCGGGGACGTTTCAATGGCTCGATGAAGGAGCGCCGCAAAATCGGAGGGTAAATGTCCCGATTGATCGCGCTAGCTTCGCGAGGGCACAGGTGAATGATCGCTCGCCCGCCGTGCAACTTGCATCGCTGGAATACACCGTTGCCCACGGCAGCGACTGGGACGATTATCAGGAGTTGCTTATCCGCTTTGCCGACGATCGCCGGGGTGCGCTTGCGGATATTGCTCGCTGGGGACTGAAACAGGCGGGCGTCGATTGGGTCGAAAGACTGCGCGCACGTTTCAACTCCGAGCCGAGCCCGAGGATCGCAAGTCTTCTAGGAAAATTCGGTACGCCCGAAGACGGGGCCGCGTTCTATGCGTTGGCCTCTGCCATGACCGACCAAATGGCTCTTCCCTATCTCGCTGCCGCAGCGGAGCAAAAGGTTGGCGCGGGAGCCCGACGCCTTGGAGAGATTGCGATCCATGGTGAAGACATCATTGTGGCGCGGCGGGCATCGCGGGCTCTAGCCCGCTTGGGGATCGTCTTCGACCGACATGACCTCCAGAATATCGCCGACCGTGGAGACGAGTTTTTTGCTCGTGGTTTAAGTAGGCACTTCGGTAAGCTCAACGTAGTGTCTCAGCTCAACATCCTCGCACGCCTTGAGGCGGCGAACGCCGATTTCAATTTGGAAGAGTGGTTCGCTAAACCACGCATCAAGGTGAACCGAGGCGCCTTCCTTATCGGCGATGCTGAGCTTAATGAGCTACGCCAGCTTTTTGAGCGAGCCCCTAGGGTCCGCACACTGGCTCATGCGTTCCTAGCCTTGGGTTGATCGATATGCGCGCAACCTCGCAAGCATGTCACGCTCGACGCCGATCGCACACCGCTATGCCGATTGCGAGTGTGAGTGAAAATGTTGGGCGGGATGTCTCGTCGCTCAAAATCCACAACGCTTTCAGATCGTTATGAAGTCCGCCGGCAGTCCCTAGGGAAGTCGAACCGGCAGCGCACGTGTTGCGCTGCTCAGGATGAGCGCTCGGGGCGGAAGCTGCCGGTGTTGGGGCCTCGCGGGTCTGCCGCGATTGCCGGGTGGGGTGCGTCTGCGCGGTTCGCGACGTTAGTTCAGCGCGGCGGCGCGGGCGCTGCAGTCGGCGACGGGGATGCGCAGGGTGTTGGCGGTGTGGTCTTTCTCGGCCTTGTCGGCATAGGCGAGGCTGAAGCCGGCGGAGGCCTGTTCGGTGGTGACGCCTTCGGCGACAAGTCTGGCGAGGCCCGCCTTGTCGAGTGCTTCATGGTCGCGCAGCAGCAGTGACGCGAGATCGGGATGCGAGTCCTTGATGCGCACGGCGAACTCGGCGGCGAGTACGCCCGCACAATACATGTCGTCCTTCGCCGCTTGCGAGCCGACATTGAAGTAGTCCGGATGGTCGCCGATCATCCAGATCGGCGTGTCGGAGGCCGTGCTGCTTGCTGGTGCGTTGAGGTCGAGCGGCGCCACGGGGACCGGCACGGAGAGATCGAGCGGCGGCAGATCGGAAATCGTCGGCGTGATGGTCGGCAGGCTGGCGAGACGCTTCTCCATGATCTCGCGCTCGCTGGGCTGGGTGAGACGGAGGATCAGGCCGCCGCCGAACACGACGATGGCGAACAGGCCGATGATCTGGCGTGGCTTGAGCTTCATGATCCCCGTCCCGTCATCCCGTCCGCTCGCTCCCGTGTCCGGGGGGGCCGCCTATTCCGGCATCGGTATTGCGGCCGCACGCTTGTTGCAATCGTCCAGCGCAAGGCGTGGCTTGCCGGCTTTCGAATCCTTCTCGACCTGCGCGGCGTAGGCGTCCGAAATCGCCCGTGCGTTGGTGGCGTGCGCCGCTTTTTCCTCGACCAGCTTGTTGATGCCGTACTCGCCGATGACGAAGCCCAGCGTCTGCGCTTTCCGCAGCAGCGCCTCATCCACCGGCGCCAGCGCGTCTGAGACGTCCGGGTTCTCGAAATAGATCAGCGCCGAGCAATACAGGGCGTCCCGGGCATCCTGCGACCCGATGGCGAGCACGTCGGCCGGGAGGGGCGGGGCGCCAGCTGGCGCCTGCGATGCGGCGGGAGGTGTGGCCTGGGCCATGGCCGGAGCCACATCCCGCTGCTGACTGCCGCACGCGACCAGCGCGAGGGCGGCGGCGGCCACCAGTCCAGAGCGATGCCACATGTCGAACGCCTCCCGTTTTCGCAGTCTGTGATAGCGCAGCCGCCGGTTGGGGCAACCAGCGATGACGCCGGCTGACTCAACACTCCGCGAGCCCTATAGAGCCGCGCGCTGGATATGTGGGCATATGGATTTCTGGGTTTGGGCCAATTTCACGCTGCTGTTCCTGGCCGGGGGCCTCACCCCCGGACCGGCAGTGATCCTCGTGACCACCGCGTCGATT
>CALRWU020000386.1:0-3955 GCA_943371945.1 Azorhizobium sp. AG788 | reverse complement strand
GCTGATCAATTACGATGAGAATGACGGCTTCTTCGATCACGCGCCGCCCCCTGCGCCGCCTGCAATCGGCGCGGACGGCAAACCCCTCGGCGGAACGACAGTGGACCTCGCGGGCGAGTATCACCACGTTCGCATCGAGAGTGAGAAGTCCGCGGAGCGTGGCGATCTGATGGGGCGGCCTTACGGGCTTGGCCCGCGCGTGCCCATGTATGTGGTCTCGCCGTTTTCACGTGGCGGATGGGTGAACTCGGAAGTCTTCGACCACACATCTGTCATACGCTTCCTCGAGAAGCGCTTCGGCGTGATGGAGCCCAACATATCGGCGTGGCGTCGCGCGGTATGCGGTGACCTCAGCAGCTGTTTTGATTTCAAGACGCCGAATGCCGCTGTGGCGAAACTACCGGTAACGGCGGATGTTGCGAGCAAGGCCGCCGCACTGCCGGCTCGCACGACGCCGCCGACGCCTCCGGCGCACACGCCGATGCAGGCGGCCGGGACGCGGCCGTCGCGGGCGCTGCCTTACCAGCTCGACGTACTGGAGGTCGGCACGGATGGGCCGGGACTGCACTTCATCAACGCCGGAGATGCCGGCGCGGTGTTCCACGTCTATGACATGCGCGGTCTCGACACGCCGCCAATGCGATTCACGGTGGGGCGGCGCAGCAGGCTGGTCCGGCAATTGTCGGCCGGCGCGTATGATCTGGCCGTCTATGGACCGGGCGGTTTCTATCGGCGGTTCATCGGCGATGGCGGCGCGCGCCCCTCAGTCACGCTGTCGCACGAGATCCGGAAGGCAGAGGCTTCCGCGGCTGGCGATCGCGGCCCCTCCACCTATGCGGCGCTGACCATCGCCGTGAGTAGCAAGGCGGCTGGTGAAGTCGTCACTGTGACATCGGAGGTCGCGAAGTATGCGTTCGGACCCTGGCAGGCTGTACGGTCGGGCGGTGGTGAGGTCTTCACCGCCAGAAACACCTGGTCTCTGGGTGTGACCGGCGGGTGGTATGACTTCACTGTTCGCTGTGGAAGCAATGCCAGCTGGAGCACGCGCGCCGCGGGACGCATCGAAATCGGCGAGCCGACCTTCAGCGACCCCGCGCTGGGTGGCGCTGGCGTGATGGACTGGGCGTGAGCGAGATCTCTGCGCTTGATAGCTATCGCGACCGCTGGATCGGGTGGGTCAAGGATCCGCTGATCGCGAGCGCCGGGCTGACGTTTGACCGAACCCCTGCGGGTGCGATCATCGCGCCTGCGGGTAAGGTGCGCGTGTGTGCCTGGCACATGGATTTCGACGAGCGGCCGACGTGCTATCTCGATGTGGCGAGCGCCGAAGAGGCACGGCTGATTTGCCAGAACCTGTCCGAGGCGTGCGGCTGGAATGTGGACTTCGCCACGGCGCATGATGATGCAGGCGATGTGATCGTGTCAGCGCCGTATTGAGGTGCTGCTATTCGGGCAGGTCGTTCGGAAATTCTGCGGTGTACTGCGCGACAAGGTGGTCACAACGTTCCAGCTCGGCATGGATGAATGCGTCGAGCGCGCCCCTGGTTTCGGCTTCGGCCATCAGGACGTCCATCTCGCTTTCTGCCAGCGCGGGGTAGGGGCCGACCAGTGTCTGAGCCGCTATGGTTTTGTTCATGCCGGAATCGAGTACGGCCCGCCTGAAGGCTGCGGCTCCGATGTACTGGGACCCGGTAATGAACTGGTCGCTGGCGGGCTTGTCCTTGTCGGCGAGGAAAACGCCAATTTTCCCGACATGCGCCGAGCAGGTCATCAGTTGGTCCCACCAGAATGTTGGCAACGCGCCTGTGCCGTACTGCGAGCGAACTGTCGCGCCGTAGCCGCCTGAGTAGGGCTTTAAAAGGGACGCTTGCGCGAAGGCAGCGGAAGGCGGCATCAGGCAAACAGCGATGATGACCAGTCTTTTCAAGCGCAGTCTCCGCGATGCGCTACCGATCACGGCCATTCCGCGCTTTGCACGATGTTTCCCGCGGCGCACAAGGCGCCCGCTGGGCAAGCCATGGGACAAAAAGAAAGTGGCGCCAGGTCCCCCCAGCGCCACCTTTGCCCCCCGGCAAGCCAGCCGGATCGCAGCGCGATCCGGATTGCCCTGACAGTACTGATCGAAGTCGGGATCAGTATTTGTAGTACATGTCGAATTCGACCGGGTGCGGCGTGGTTTCCACACGCATCACGTCTTCCATCTTGAGGTCGATGTAGGAGTCGATGAAGTCGTCGTCCATCACGCCGCCGGCCTTGAGGAAGTCGCGGTCGGCATCGAGGTTTTCCATCGCCTGACGGAGCGAGCCGCAGACGGTGGGGATGTTTTTCAGCTCTTCCGGCGGCAGCGCGTAGAGGTCCTTGTCCATAGACGGACCCGGATCGATCTTCTTCGCGATGCCGTCGAGACCGGCCATCATCAGCGCGGTGAAGGTGAGGTAGGGGTTCGAGGCCGGATCCGGGAAGCGGACTTCGATGCGCTTGCCCTTCGGGTTCGGGGTCCACGGAATACGGACCGAGGCCGAGCGGTTGCGGGCGGAGTAGGCCAGAAGCACGGGGGCTTCATAGCCCGGGACGAGGCGCTTGTAGGAGTTGGTCGTCGCGTTCGAGAAGGCGTTGATCGCCTTGGCGTGCTTGATGATGCCGCCGATGTACCACAGGCATTCCTGGCTCAGGTCGGCGTACTTGTCGCCGGCGAACAGCGGCTTGCCGTCTTTCCAGATCGACTGGTGGACGTGCATGCCCGAGCCGTTGTCCTTGAAATAGGGCTTCGGCATGAAGGTGGCTGTCTTGCCGTACGAGTGTGCAACGTTGTGCACGATGTATTTGTACAGCTGCATGTTGTCGGCCATCTGGACCAGCGTGTTGAACTTCATGCCAAGTTCGTGCTGGGCGGGGGCGACTTCGTGGTGGTGCTTCTCGGGCTGGAGACCGAGTTCGGTCATCAGCGTCAGCATTTCCGAGCGCATGTCCTGCAGGCTGTCGACCGGGGGCACTGGGAAGTAGCCGCCCTTCGGACCCGGACGGTGGCCCATGTTGCCGCCTTCATACTGCTTGCCGGTGTTGAACGGCAGTTCGCGGTCGTCGAACGAGTAGCCCATGTTGTTCGGATCGGTGTTCCAGCGAACGTCGTCGAACACGAAGAACTCAGCTTCCGGGCCGAAGAAGGCGGTGTCGCCCACGCCGGAGGACTTCAGGTAGTTCTCGGCTTTCTTCGCCATCATCCGCGGGTCGCGGTTGTAGGCGGTGTTGTCGTTCGGGTTGAGAATGTCGCACATGATGGCGAGCGTCGTGTTCTGGAAGAACGGGTCGATGCGGGCGGACGAGGGGTCCGGCATTAGCAGCATGTCGGACTCGTTGATGGCCTTCCAGCCGGCGATCGAAGAGCCGTCGAACATTGTGCCGTCAACGAACAGGTCCTTGTCGACCATTGAGAGATCGAATGTAACGTGCTGCATCTTCCCGCGAATGTCGGTGAAGCGCAGATCGACGTACTGAACGTCTTTCTCTTTGATCATCTTGAAGATTGCGTCGGACACTCAGTGTCTCCCTCGTTTCACCCCGGGCCCGGCCGGACCCGATCCAATAAAATCTGTAGTCGCTAGATCGCCTGGTCGCCCGTCTCGCCCGTGCGGATGCGGATGACATCGGTGATTTCCGAAACGAATATCTTCCCGTCGCCGATCTTGCCAGTGTGCGCAGACTTCGTGATCGCGGCGACCGCCGCTTCGAGCTGGGCGTCGGACACGACGACCTCGATCTTCAGCTTGGGCAGGAAGTCGACGATGTATTCGGCGCCCCGATAGAGCTCGGTGTGACCGCGCTGGCGGCCGAAGCCCTTGGCTTCAAGAACAGTCATCCCCTGAAGGCCGACGGCATGGAGCGCCTCCTTCACTTCGTCGAGCTTGAAGGGCTTGATGATCGCCTCGATCTTCTTCATCGCGGTGTTCCTGTGAGG
>CALRWU020000385.1:0-3956 GCA_943371945.1 Azorhizobium sp. AG788 | reverse complement strand
CCACAGGTGCAGGGCTGTCAGGACAGACGCGGGGATCAGGCCGATCGCCGCGATCATCATCGCATACCAGTAAGCGTGGAGATCCCAGCCCGCGGCAGCGAAGCGAGCTAGAACTTCGCCGGCGGGATGCCGCAGGATGTCGGGATAGTCGAACGTCATCTGCAAGCCAGTGAAGCCGGCAGTGAAGATGAGGGGCACGGCGATGAGGAGCAAGCCAGCTGCCGTCCTGCCTGTCGTGTGGGTGGCGGCGGTCATTTCGACTTATCCTTTATGTGGGGAGCGAGGATTCTGCGGAAGAGGCGGACGCCTTGATCCATGTCGGTTTGTGTGGGCTCGCCGCCGCCAGCTTCCCGGAACACAAGCCAGAGATCGCCGACCAGCCAGAGCAGCTGTGTGATCTCGTCGAGCGTGCGCTTGTCGGCGGGATGCATCAGGCCGGAAGCGATGAAGTGGCGCAGCAGGGCCAGGGTGCTGGCCATGCCGGTCTCGCGATTGCCGCGATAGAGTTCAGCCAGCTGGGGGTCATCGCCGAGCAGCGGGGTCAGGTCGCGAAAGAAGAAGCGGTACTGCCACTGGATTGCGAAATTGCCGGCGGCCATCGACTCCATCGTCTTGAAGGTGGGGGATTTGCCATCAGGGAGTGCGTAGTTCTCGGCCCAGGCCTGCATGATGCGCGCGAAGATCTCGCGCACGATCGCGGCCTTGTTCCGGAAATGGTAGTAGAGATTGCCGGGACTCATGTTGAGGGCCTCGGCGATATGGTTGGTCGTGACATTGGCGACCCCGCGTTCATTGAAGAGCGCGAGTGCAGTGTCGACGATGCGGGCTTTGGTGTCGGTCTTGGCGTCAGTCCTGGTGATTGGCACAGGCCGGATCCGGAACTAGAGTTTATGCTCTAATTCAGGAAGTAGAGTAATGACTCTAAACTGTCAAGCCGGCTGTCAGAGGCCGTAGCGGAGGGCGTTCTATGATCCTGATCACAGGTACGGTCGTGGTGGCGGAAGATAACCGGGAGGCCTTCCTCAAGGCTGCGACGCACCATGTGGCGCTGTCGCGCGAGGAGCCCGGCTGCATCAGCCACGGCGTGTTCGAGGATGCGATGTCGCCGGGGACTTTCACCTTCGTCGAACGCTGGCGCGACATGGACGCGGTGAAGGAGCATTTCGCGATGCCCTACAGCAAGGAAACGGCGGTGATGCTGCGCAGGCTGGCGGTGAGTTCGACGGGCGTGGAGATCCACGACGTGGCGTCGACGCGGGTGGTGTGAGGGGCGATAGGCCCGCGCTTGCGTTGCGACGGGCAGTTCACTTTGCGGGGCTGCTCAGCATGGGCGCTGCCAATGTGCCGGCTGTCGCGTGAGCCCAAAGATCGCCTGACCTGGCTGGGGCTCCAGCACACCGACGCAATCCCACGGCTGCTCCGCAGGGAGCGCAGTCTCATGCCGATCAGATCGGCATCCGCATGATTTCCTGATACGCCTTGATGACCTCGTCGCGCACCGCGATCACGGTCTCCATCGTTGCTTCGGCAGCGGCGACTGCCGTCACCACATCGACGAGATCGCCCTTGCCCATGGCGGCATTGGTCACCGCCGTTTCAGCCGCGTTGCCGGCCTTGCTCAGCGACCCGACCGCCGAATTCAGCAGCGACCCGAAGTCTGGCCCTGAAACGCCGCCCGATTCCTTGCCGCCGGCCATGCCGCCGATCGTCTGCGCGACGCCGCCGTACGCTTTAACCGCTGAGAGACCCAGATCCGACATCTAATGCCCCCTCAGGCTTTCAACAATGAGACGACGCCGAGCATCATCGAGCGGCTCGATTCGATCACGTTGAGGTTGGCTTCGTAGGCACGCTGCGCCTCGCGAAGATCCGCCATCTCGATCAGAGACGAGACGTTCGACGTCTTGACATAGCCATTTGCGTCGGCGGCCGGATGGCTCGGGTCGTACTTCATCTGGAAGGGCGACATGTCCATGCGCGAACCTGTGACCTTCACCGCGTCGGCGCCGATCTCGCGATCGTAGTACGAACGAAACACAGGCGCCTTGCGGCGATACGGATCGCCTCCCGGCGTGTTGGCGGTGGCATCGGCGTTGGCAAGGTTCTCGGCCGAAATACGGATGCGCACCGTCTGCGCACGCAGACCCGTTGCGGCCGCGCCCATGGCGGCCATGAGGTCGGATGACATGTGTGTCGTCTCCTACGCGCGCCGGCCGTTCACCCTCTGGGTGAGCGTGACGCCATCCTCAGCAGGCCCAGACTCTTCTGGTACAGGCCAACCATGGTCTCGAAATCCATTCGGGTTTCGGCGATCTTCATCATCTGCTCCTCGACCACCACGGCATTGCCGTCGAGCGTGGTTTCGGAGTCAGGGGATTTCACAGGCGTCATGCCCGGCAGTGTCGGGCCGTGCGGGGCAGCCATGTGTCCCGCCTGGGTCGCAACCATCGCAGTGCGGCCCGGCCCGCCGGCGCCACGACCGGCCATGCGCTCAAGGGTCGCGCCGAAGCTTTTCTGATCGATGTCGCTGGGCACGAAGCCGGGCGTCGAGACGTTGGCGACGTTCTGCGCGACCACTTTCTGACGTTCGCCCAGCATCTGCATGCGGGCTTTCATCAGGGAAAACACGGACATCTGGTTGGGATCGGCCATGGCTTAAGTCCACCCGGGCCCATCCGTTCGACGGCCCATCGCTAGGCAGATTTGACCGCTTTGCTTAAGGGCGTCTTAAAGCCGGCGGCGCGGCGTTAACGCTCCGTTTACCGACATTTCCGATGGATTAACCAAGAAACCGGCCCGAATGGCCGCAATTGGCGCTGTCCGATGGACCTGCTCTCAGTCATCAAAGCCTTGGCCGCCCTGGCCTTTGTGCTCGGCCTGCTGCTCGGCGGCACCTGGCTGTTGCGCAAGTATGGCAGCCGCATCGGCCTCAAGGCAGGGCAGGTCAGCCAGGACCTCAAGGTCGTCGAGTGGCGCTCCCTCGATATGCGGCGCAAGCTCGCGGTCGTGCGCTGGGGCGACAAGGAACACCTCGTCTGTCTCGCGCCGACCGGCGACATGCTGATCGCCTCGCGCGAAACGCCACCGCCCTTCACACCGATCCCGCCGAACACGACCAAAGGCGAACAAGGGCAATGAAGATGCTTCGCCATCTCGCGCGTCTCGCGCCGCTGCTGGGCCTCGCGATTTTCGCGGCGCCCGCAGCACTGCCGCAAACGATCTCTGTCGATCTCGGAACGGGGCAGGGGCTGACGTCCGGCATCGTGCAGATGGTCGCTGCGATCACGGTGCTTTCGCTGGCGCCGTCCATCCTTGTGATGACCACATCATTCGTGCGGATCGTCGTCGTGCTCTCGCTGGTACGAACGGCCATCGGCTTGCAGAATGCGCCCCCCAACTCGGTCATCATCTCGCTGGCGCTGTTTCTCACCGCCTTCGTGATGACGCCGACCTTCCTGCAATCCTACGAAGCCGGCATCCAGCCCTACATGGCCGAGGCGATCACGCTCGAGGAAGCAATTCCGCGCGCGCTGGGCCCAGTTCAGAAATTCATGGGCGCCCATGTCAACGAAGCGGACGTCGCCCTGTTCGCCAACATGGCCAATATCCAGAACCTCGCGAGCCCCGCCGACGCGCCATTCCACGTTCTGGCGCCGGCCTTCATGATCTCGGAACTCAAGCGCGCCTTCGAGATCGGCTTCATGGTGTTCCTGCCGTTTCTGGTGATCGACCTTGTGGTGTCCTCCATCCTGATGGCGATGGGCATGATGATGCTGCCGCCGGTGACGATCTCGTTGCCGTTCAAGCTGATCTTCTTCGTCCTCGTCGACGGCTGGCGCATGCTATCCGGCTCGCTGGTCGAGAGCTTCACGCAGGTCCCGCCAAGCTGACGGCGAGGCGACAATACGCCACCTCGCCGAAACGCCTAGCCGACCTTGAACCGCACGAAGCCCAAC
>CALRWU020000384.1:0-3990 GCA_943371945.1 Azorhizobium sp. AG788 | reverse complement strand
GCAGGCGAGCTGGTGCGGCGCGTTTCAAAGCGGTCGCTCGGAACGATCCTGCGCGAGGATATCTGTGCGCCGCTGGGCATCGATTTCTGGATTGGCTTGCCAGAGAGCGAACACGGGCGCTGCGCCGAACTGCTGAAGCCAAAGGCGGCGGCGCAATTTCCGCACAAGAATGCCGAGACGCGCGCGGCCTTCCTGACGCCGTGGGCCGCTGCGCCGCGCGGTACGACGGAATGGCGCATGGCCGAGATTCCTTCGGCCAATGGTCACGGCACAGCGCCAGCGATGGCGCGGCTTTATTCGGCCTTCGCGCAGAAGGGCCGCATCGGCGAGGCTCGGGTGATCGCGCCGGTGACGTGGGACGAGCTGACACGCGAGCGTGTGGCGGGCGAGGACCGTGTGCTGCCGGGGCGAGTTGCTTTTGGCGCGGGTGTCATGCGCAACCTGCCGCTGATCTATGGGTCGAACCCCGTGACGCTATGTCATTCGGGATGGGGCGGGTCGGGCGCGTTCGGTGATCCGGACACGGGGCTGTCGGGCGCCTACATCATGAACCGGCAGGGCACGCACCTGCTGGAAGATGATCGGCGCTCGAAACTGATCGCTGCCTTGTACGGTTGTTTGTAGGGTGGATTGAGCGAAGCGAAATCCACCGACGGGGCCGACCTCTATCGACTTGGTGGATTTCGCTTCGCTCAATCCACCCTACCTCGCGCGCAAGAACTGGGGCGCCTCGCCCTCCTTCAACATCACAGCTGTTAGCGGACCGCCGAAGCAGGCGCCCGTGTCGATGTTGATGCGGCGGAACTTGAACTCGGGCTCGAAACTCTTTGGCGTGTGGCCATGGATGACCGTGATGCCTTTGAGCTCTTCGCGATCAGGCCAGTTGTCGTCGTTGAAGAAACGGTCGGAACGCGTCCAGAGATAGGTGCGCTCGGATTCGTTGGGAAAGGTGAGGGGTTCGATACCGGCGTGCACGAAGACCAGCTTCCGGTCAGCCGCCTGATGGATCAGCGGCAGGCGGCGCATCCAGGTGATGTGCTCGCGCGGAATGGTCTCGCGCCATTGCGCATCGGCAAGTCCCGGTCCGCCCGCATAGCTATCGGCTGTTTCCGCGCCGCCCTGCGTCCACCATGAATCGTCGGGTTCGGCCGAGTCGTACGCGTCGAGCATCATCTGCTCGTGATTGCCCATCAGCGAGATCACGCGGATTTTTTCGCTGCCATCGAACAGCGCTTCGAGCGCGAGGATTGCTTCGATCACCCCGTGACTGTCGGGCCCGCGATCAACGAAGTCGCCGAGGTGGACGATGCAGGCGGGAAGCTTTTCGAAGGCGATGCGATCGAGAATGGACTCATGCAGTCGGCGCAGCTTGTCCGCTTCGCCGTGCACGTCGCCGATTGCGAAATAGAGTGTCGCGGCCATGCCTTCCTGCCTTCAGCGGTCAGGGATGAGCCCCTTTTCCGCTGCCTGCAAGTGGCGCTCAGCCAGCCGAGATCAGGCGTGGATGCTGGCCAGCTTGGCGAGAATGGCGACGCCCTGCGGGCCGCCATCGCCGCGCACATCCTTGGCGTGCAGCGCGACCAGGGCGGCGAGGTGGGCCCTCGCAATCATGAGCATCTTGTCATCGAGCGGGTTGGCGCCTTTGCGCAGCGTCTCAATCAGGCCGCGCGCGATCTTGCCGAGCAGGGGATAACCCAGCACGCCAGCGAGACCGGCCATGTCGTGCATTGGCGCGTAGATTGTCTCAAGTGCGAGCGAGCCCGGCGTTGCGCCGTTGACGGCCTGCTGCAGGGTTTCGAGCTGGCCATTGACCTGCGCCCACCATTCGGCGCGGGCCGCTTCCCATTCCGGGGATGTCGTCGGATCAACGGATGCGCTCATGATATGTCTTAACCCCCCACTGAATCTGACGCGTCAGTCAGCTGTTTGATGGCTGTCTGACGCCGCCTGTAAATCACGGGCAGGGTTTCCTGCACATGAATCACGGGCCAGCATTTTCCCGGTGTCCGGAAAAAATGCATAAGTCCCGAGCCGGGGCGAATCTGACCCCGAATTGTTAAGACATTCCTTCCCGGATCTCGCTTGAGCCGCGCATTTGCTGGACATTTCCGGTTAACATTTTCGGGAACAATCTGGCGCCGGACTTGCGACGTGTAGTGCGAACTCGCTTCGGCGGCTTCGCATGGCAAACCTCTCCTTGAAGCCCGCGGGACCAATCCCCGCGGGTTTTTCTTTGGGTCGGCCAGCTCTGGAGTCAGTCCGTTGCGGCTGCGGGCGCGACAGCCGGGATCACCTCAGGCGCAACAAGGCGGGACTGGCGGCCGGCGAGCGTGAACATGATCACGCCCAGCCAGATCAGGCCGAAGGTAACCGCGTGGGCCATGGTGAAGTGTTCGCCCATTGCGAGGCCGATCAGAAACTGAATGCTGGGCGCGATGTATTGCAGGATGCCGATTGTCGACAGGCGCAGGCGGCGTGCCCCTATCGCAAACAGGATCAACGGCGTCGCGGTCAGCGGACCAGCCAGCAGGAGAAGCGCAACAAACCCGGGCTCGCCTGATCCGAAGGCGACGGTCCCTGCCGGCAGGAAGAAGAGGAGATAGAGCAGGGCGACAGGCGCCAGCCAAAGCGCCTCCATGCCGAAGCCGATGCGGCTGTCGACGGCGGTTGTCTTGCGTATTGCGCCGTAGATGGCGAACGAGAAAGCCAGCGACAGCGAGACCCACGGGAACTGGCCGACGACCAGCGTCTGGTTCAGCACGCCAAGCGCTGCGATCACAAGGGCGACGAGCTGCAAAGGCCGGAAGCGCTCGCCGAAGAAGATGGCGGCAAACAGGAAGACGACGAGCGGATTGATGAAATAGCCGAGGCTGCCTTCGAGCACACGGTGGTTGGTGACGGCCCAGATATAGATCGTCCAGTTGGTCGCGATCGCGAGGCTGGAGCCGAGCAGGGTGAACAGCAGGCGCGGCTGTCGCGTGAGGCTGGCGAACTCGCCCAACTTGCCAGCGGCAGCCACGAGAATGAGCGCGGTCGGCACTGACCAGATGATCCGGTGGGCCAGGATGGTCAGCGGCGGCATCGCGCCGAGAAACTGGAAATACAGCGGCAGGAAGCCCCACAGGCCGTAAGCCGCCATGGCGGCGAATAGTCCTGCGCGGGCTTCGGGGTTCGTGGGCATCGCGGCTAGATAGGCTGGTTCTTCCCACGCCGTAACCGGCGGGGAGGCGATAGTTTCTCAACCATCCCGGAGAATTTCTCCTAGCGGCGTGGAGCCGCGCGGCGCTAGTCGCTTTCCTTGGCCTCAGCCGCGTCTTTGGCTTCCACCGCGCGCGCCTCAGCGCTCATGCTCACACCGATGACGCCAGGAAATGCGCCGCGGTTGAGCAGAAGTTCAGCGCATTGCACCGCGCACATGGCCCCGCCATTGCGCAGGTCGTCGGCGACGATCCACATGGCCAGGCCGTTCTCGACCGTCGGGTCGTCGCGGACGCGGCAGACATAGGTGGCCCACTCGCCAACAGCGCCGATCGGCGTCTCGTAGCCGTCCTCTTCCTCGCGCCGGTCGATCAGGAGGATGCCGGGCGATTCACGCAGCAGGGCGCGGGCTTCTTCGGCGGACATGGGTTGTGCGAGTTCGATGTGGACCGCTTCGCCGATGCTGACGAATGTCGGCACGCGCACGCAAGTTGCGACCACCTGGATGTCGTTGTCGATGATCTTCCGCGTCTCTGCGGAGAGGCGCCATTCTTCCTCGGTGAAGCCATCGTCCATCACCTCGTCGATCGACGGGATGACGTTGAAGGCGATCTGACGCGGGAACTCTTTCGGCTCGGGCGACTGGTTTACGTAGATGCCCTTGGTCTGCACCCACAGCTCGTCGATGGCGCGCTGGCCTTCGCCGGAGACCGATTGATAGGTCGCCACCACCACGCGCACGACGCCGACCGCGTCATGCAGCGGCTTCAGCGTGCGGACGAGCTGGCAGGT
>CALRWU020000383.1:0-3992 GCA_943371945.1 Azorhizobium sp. AG788 | reverse complement strand
GACCGCGGTCGCAAAGCCCCACACCGGCACGCGGCCCCAGCCCTCCTCGCCCGTCGGGTAGAACCACCAGTATTGCAGGAAGTCGCCGGCCGCCCCGTAGGTGACGTTGTTGGCGGTCAGCGAGAAGAGATCGACGTGCATCCGCACCTCGCCATCAGCAAGGGGCGCCTGCGGGGCATCGACAAGCTTCGATTGCGCCAGAGCGCCCTTCTTGGTGAGCAGGTCCATGGTGGTCTCCCATTCGCAGTTTTCACCTCGCATATCACGCCAGTTGCACGACAGCACGCGGACAACCTGAATTGGGTTGTGACTTTTGATCTGAATCAACGCGCGAAGGCCCGTCTCGCGGCGCACTCCGGAAAACCGGAGGAGGACTAGCACATGCCCAGACGCCTGATCGCCATCACCGGACTTGCCGCTACGGCTCTGCTCGGCTTCGGCCCGGCGGCCTTTGCCGAACCGCCAGCCGTTGCGACCGCCAAAGTCGAGAATTTCACGCTGGTCGACCAGGCCGGCGCCAGCCACGAACTCTACAAGTCAGTCGATGCTACAGCAATCGTGATCGCAACTCAGGTCAATGGCGACCCGCTGTCCCGCGAGTCGATCAAGACACTCGAGAGCCTGAAGGCGATGTTCGGACAGGCTGAGTACCTTCTGCTCAACTCCAGCCAGACCGACACGCGCAGCACCATCGCGGCTGAGGCCGCCGCGCTCAACGTGGCGATGCCGATCCTCGACGACGAGACGCAGGCCGTTGCGAAGAGCCTGGGCGTCACCCAGACGGGCGAAGCGTTTGTCATCGATCCGATCGGCTGGAAAATCGTCTATCACGGCCCGATCAACGCGGCTGCCGCCAAGGACCCGGACACGCAGTTCTTGCTGTTCAACGCGATGGTCTATTTCCTCTCGCATCGCCCGCTTGATGAAACGAATGTTGCTGTGAAGGGCACGCCTATCCCGATGCTGGCGACCGAAAAGCCTGCCGCCACGAGCGGAGCTGCCGAGTAGTCCTCCGACGATCGGCAAGCTGGCGTCGGGACTCCCTGCCCGGCGCCAGCAACTGCTTCATGCCGCGTCGAGCGCCGCCATGTCTTCAGCCGTAAGCTTCAGGTCCGCAGCCGGCGTCAGTTCCTTCATCTGCTGCGCCGTCGTCGCAGACGCGATCGGCGCCGTCACGCTCGGCCGCGCCATCAGCCAGGCGAGCGCGACCTGCGCCAGCGTCGCCTTGTGGGCGGCTGCCACCGTATCAAGCGCCGCCAGGACAGCCGGCCCACGACCCGTCAGCAGCTCCTTCATCCGCCCGCCGCGCGCGCTCTTCTTGAGGTCGGCTTCAGTGCGGTACTTGCCGGTCAGAAATCCGCTGGCCAGCGCGAAGTACGGGATCACGCCGAGATTTTCGCTGAGACACACATTCTCCAGCGCGCCTTCATACTGATCACGCACGAGCAGGTTGTAGTGCGGCTGCAGGACGGAATAGCGCGCACGCACCTTGCCATCGCCAGACGCCAGCGCCGCCGTCAGCCCCGGCGCGTCATAGTTCGATCCACCGACGGCGCGCACCTTGCCCTGATCGATCAGGCGCTGGTGCGCCGCCAGCGTTTCCTCGATGGGCGTGTCCTTGTCCGGGAAGTGCGAGAAATACAGATCGATATGATCGGTCTGAAGCCGCTTCAGCGACGCCTCGCACGCTGACTGGATGTAGGCCGAAGTCAGCCCCTTGCCTGCCGGCATCTCGCTGCCGACCTTGGTGATCAGCGTCACCTTGTTGCGATTGCCGCGCGCCTTCATCCATTCGCCGAGCACGGTTTCGGACTCGCCACCCTGATGCCCCGGGGCCCAGCGCGAATAGACATCCGCCGTATCGACCGCATCGAAGCCCGCGCCGACGAAAGCATCCAGCACCGCGAACGACGCATCCTTGTCCGCCGTCCACCCAAACACATTCCCACCGAGCACCAGCGGCGCGATAGTCAGCCCCGAGGTTCCAAGTTTGCGTTTCTGCATGGCGCTTCTCCTGTGTGGCGCCAGCATGGACCTGCGATCAGGCGGTCACAAGTGAGGGGTCATTCTCGGGCTTGTCCCGAGAATCTCGGTTGGCTGATCGAGGGAACTATCTGCGAATTCCTTCGCAAGTCGAACCGGGATTCTCGGGAGAAGCCCGAGAATGACTTCGTTACAGCTTACTCGTCCACGTAAATCCCGACCTCGCGCATGCCGCTCGCATCCGCGCGGCCACGGAACATGCCTTCGGTGTTCATGGCTAAGGCCACGCTGCCGTCATGGCTCAGCACGATGACGCCGCCCGTGCCGCCCAGCGCCTTCACCTCATCCAGAGTGACCTGCGCGGCCTGCTCTGCCGACAGCTTCTGCATCTCCACGCGCGCGCAGATCATGCGGGCGACACTGGCCCTGATGAAGAACTCGCCATCGCCCGTCGCCGACACGGCGCACGATGTGTTCTCTGCATAAGTTCCCGCGCCGATGACAGGGCTGTCACCCACGCGACCCGGCGGCTTGGCGTTCATGCCGCCCGTCGATGTCCCCGCCGCCAGATTGCCCTGTCGATCCATCGCCACAGCGCCGACAGTTCCATAGCGATCCATCGGCACGAGATCACCCGACATCGCCCGCTTCAGCGCATCGAGCCGGCGCTGCGTGATGAAATACTCCGGCGGCACAATCTCGAGCCCAGCCCTGGCCGCCATGTCGTCCACGTCCGGCCCGGCGAACATCACACGACCGGAATGCTCCATCACATGCCGCGCGGCGCGGATCGGGTTCTTCACCGTACGAACCTGCGCCACGGCCCCCGCGCGCCGATCACGTCCATCCATGATCGACGCATCGAGCTCCGCCACACCTTCGCGCGTCAGCACGGCGCCCTTGCCCGCGTTGAAGTTTGGATTGTCTTCCAGCACCCGCACGGCAGCCTCGACCGCATCAAGCGCCTGCCCGCCGCCCGCCAGCACTTTCGAGCCCGCCTCCAGCGCATCGTTGAGACCGGCGCGGTAGGCCGCGTCCGTTTCCGCGGTCATCTCGTCACGCCGCATCACGCCGGCGCCGCCATGTATCAGCAGCGTCCACTCAGGCTTCGGCATCGGCTTCTCCGCAAATCGCGGAAAGCCTACCCCGCCGCCTTCAGCTGCGCCAGCGCATCGCCGAGCTTCTGGATGCCCGCTTCCGCCGCAGCGCGCCGCGTGTGCTGTTCCTCGATCACTTCCGGCGGCGCCTTCGCGACGAACTGTTCGTTCGACAGCTTCTTCTCGATGCCGGCGATGTCCGCCTTGTGCTTGGCGACTTCCTTCTCGAGGCGTGCGATCTCGGCCTTGAGGTCGATCAGCGACGCGACTTCGAGGCACACCGTCGCCTCGTCGAGGACGATGCGCACGGCGCCCTTCGGCGGCTCGGCTGCAACCGAGACAGACTCGAGCCGCGCCAACCGTTCGATCAGCGTGCGATACGTATCGAGCCGCTGTATCGTCTGCGCCGATGCGCCGGCCAGCGTCATCGGCACTTTCGCGCCCGCGGGCACGTTGAGGTCGGAGCGCGTCGACCGGATCGAGGTGATCAGGCGGATCACCCAGTTCACTTCCGCATCCGCGCTCGCATCGATCAGCGCCTCGTCCAGTGTCGGCCAGCTTTGCGAAATCAGCAGGCCTTGCCGGCCGATCGCCTTGCCGAATTCCTGGAACAGCTCTTCTGTCACATACGGCATGAACGGGTGCAGCAGGTGCACGATCTGGTCGAGCGCCCACGCCGCGGTGGCGCGCGTCTCTATCTTGGTCGCCTCGTCCGCGCCCAGGAAGATCGGCTTGGTCAGCTCGATATACCAATCGCAGAACACGTTCCACGTGAAGCCGTAGATCGCGCCAGCCGCATCGTTGAAGCGATAGTCAGCGATGCCCTGCTCCACGGCCTTGGTCGCGCGCACCGCTTCGGAGACGATCCACTTGTTCAGCGTGTGCTTGACGGAAGCCGGATCGAAACCCTCG
>CALRWU020000382.1:0-4000 GCA_943371945.1 Azorhizobium sp. AG788 | reverse complement strand
AGTCGAACCCTTCGGCCGTCACGCCGTCCGCCATCTCGCGCGAGCCGCCCGTGCCGGCATTGTTGAACAGGATATCGAGCTTGCCGAACTCGCTCTTGGCGGCGTTCACCGCGGCTGCGATCTCTGCTTCCTGCATGACGTCGCAGCGTACGAAGCGCACAGCATCCTTGTGCTCATGTTCGATCTGCGCGCCCTTGTCTTCCTGCAAGTCCGCCGCAATGACCTTTGCGCCCTCCGCGATGAACAGGTCCACTGTCGCGCGGCCGATGCCGCTCGCCGCGCCTGTCACCACCGCAACTTTACCCGTCAGACGTCCCGCCATGCTGTTCCTCCGCTTATCGTCTCTTGTCGGGGCCGCTACCTGTCGGGACGCGAGCCACGGATCAGGGTGCTTCCGTCTTCATGAACCGGTCGAAATTCTTGATGTAGTCGTCGATGTTGCCTTCCAGCATTTCGCGGAAGCCCTTGGTGAAAAAGTCGGCAATCTCGGCCCTTTGTGCCGCCATCGCCTCGCCAGAAGGGTAGTTCGTTGCCGCCAACCAGGCAGAGAAGCGAGCCGATGCGAACAGCATTGAGTGATTAACCGAATTGGCTGACACGCCCGGTGCTTTCTTCTGGGCGTTGGACATATGGATATGCGCGGCTACGCGGTCATGAAACGCGTCGTCAAACGGGTCGGCCATGAGAACTCCTGAACACTGCCAATCGGGTCTTGCAACGATCTTTCGCCCAACCCGGCCCGCAAGACCAGCGTCATGATCCGACTTGCCATCCTTTCCTCTGTCCCATCCCGCCGCATCTACGATTTAGGCCGGCTTCATGTAGGCGTCGAAATTCCGGGCGTAGTCCTCAAGATGCCCGTTCAACATCTGGCGGAAGCCCTCAACGAAGTAGTCTGAAATTTCCTGTTTGCCCGCCGACATGGCCGCCCCCGAGCCAAACCCGCCCGCTGCCAGAAAGGCGCAAAACCTCGCGGAGGCAAACAGCATGGACGCATTCACCATGTCTGGCGCGGCGTGCTGCTTCTGGTCGTTGGACAGGAAGATGTGAGCGTCAGCCCGCTTGTAGAAACCTTCGTCGAACTGGTCGGCCATGAACTCTCCTTGAAGACAGACGTTATTCAGATATGCAGAAAGCGATTGCAGCCGCCAGTCGCAACGCGAAAGCGGCGTTGATTCATTGCGCAGGCGCGGCGTCCGGGATCGGGCCGACATTTGTGCGGCGCGAAACAAGATTGAAGAAATCGAATACCTTCTCGAGATTTTCGCGGCCACGCCGGATGAAGAACTCGTGGTCCTTGCCCGGAAACTCCAGATAGATGTGTTGCCCGCCTGCCTTCTGAAGCTCGCGCACGGACATCCGCGAGCTCTCCTTTCGGACAACGTTGTCGTCCGAGCCGTGCATCACGAGCACCGGAACCATCTTCAACTTTTCCGCCGGCGCATTCGGCCCCACGCCTCCGCCAGCAATCGGCGCAATGCCTGCCCACAGCGTGTTATGCTTCGCGCCAAGGAAGAAAGTTCCGAACCCGCCCATGGAATGGCCCATCAGATAGATGCGGTCAGGATCGACGTTGAATGTCGTGCGCACCTTTTCGATGAGCGTCAGAGCGTCGAGCTCCGACAATTCATGCGTCGCCCACTTCGCGCCCGAGGCAGGATTGATGTCCGCCGTATCGACTGGCTTGGGCTCGCCGCGCAGCGGTCCCCAGCCGCCGAAGGTGGACAGTCCCATCGGCGTCACCACGATGTAGCCGTCACGTTGGGCGAAATCCGTCGTGCCATCGAACAACATCTGCTGCAGCGGCGACACGCCGGCTCCATGCAGGTCCACGATCAGCGGCCAAGCGCGCGAATGGTCGTAATTGTCCGGCACGAACAGCGAGAACGGCATGCGGGCATTGGCGGCGTCCAGGTCGTAACCACACATGAGGATGCGCGCCTGGCTCGCCGTTAGAGGCGGCTGGGCAGAACGTGGAATATTGGCCCGTTGGGCGATGGCGTCATTGGGATCGGTCGACGGCGGGGGCTGGGGCACCAGTCTCACGCCCGCATGGGTCACGTTCGGGACACCCGCACTGGCTGCCGCTTCCGCCTCGGTTAGGTAGTTACAGTCGAGCCCCCGCGCTGTTTCACTAGCGGACATGCGTGCAGCGCCGCCCGTTGTGGCGCAGGCCGCCAGCCCGATGCAGAGCAGGCCTGTCAGGCCCAAAAGGTGATTGCGCATCGACTGTCCCCTCCACCGGGCAGAGCGGGCCCTTGAGGGCCTCTAACGCGAATGTCCTTGCTGGCGCCGGGGTGTCAACGCTGGTTGCATCCCCTGTTTCCCGCAGGTTAGCGCCAAATCGACGCTTTTTGCCCCCTGCACCATCGGAAAACTTGATTCTCGTGCGGCTCACGGCTACCGGGAAGCCGCTGGTTCGCAGGCGCACTCCAGAGGCGCGCCATGGGCCTCGTTCTGACCGTCCGATCTCAACCGGAGACCCACCGATGAAGGTGCTCGTACCCGTTAAACGGGTGATTGATTACAATGTCCGTCCCCGCGTGAAGGCCGACCAGACCGGCGTGGACCTCGCCAACGTCAAGATGGCGATGAACCCGTTCGACGAGATCTCCATCGAGGAGGCCGTCCGCATGAAGGAAAAAGGTCTCGCCACCGAGATCGTCATCGTCTCGATCGGACCGGCCCAGGCGCAGGAAACCATCCGCATCGGTCTCGCGATGGGCGGCGACCGCGGCATCCTCGTCCAGACCGACGCTACGGTCGAGCCGCTGGCCGTCGCCAAGATCCTCAAGGCCATTGTCGAGGCTGAACAGCCCGGCCTGGTTATCGCCGGCAAGCAGGCGATCGACGACGACTCCAACGCAACCGGCCAGATGCTGGCCGCCCTGCTCGACTGGCCGCAGGCGACCTTCGCCTCCGCCGTTGCCAAGGACGGCGACACCCTGAAAGTCACGCGCGAAGTCGACGGTGGCCTGCAGACGTTGTCCCTGCAGACCCCGGCCGTGGTCACCACCGACCTGCGCCTCAACGAGCCGCGCTTCGCTTCGCTGCCGAACATCATGAAGGCGAAGAAGAAGCCAATCGACATGAAGACGCCCGCCGACTACGGCGTCGACATTGCGCCGCGGCTGTCAGTCGTCAAAGTGACCGAGCCCAAGAAGCGTGAAGCCGGTGAGAAAGTCGCCGACGTCGACGCGCTGATCGCCAAACTCAAGTCTGTGGGAGCCATCTGATCATGGCCGTTCTCGTCCTCGCTGAACACAGCAATGCCGCCCTCAACGACGTCACCGCGAAAACGGTCGCCGCCGCCAAGGCCTTCGGTGGCGATATCGACGTGCTGGTCGCCGGCCACAACGCCGGCCCCGCCGCAGAAGCCGCCTCGAAACTCGTTGGCGTGCGCAAAGTGATCCACGCCGACGGCGCTTCGCTCGCCAACGGTCTCGCTGAATCGCTCGAAGCTCTCGTCGTTCCGATGATGGCTGGCTATGACGCCTTCTTCGCTCCTGCCACCAGCATCGGCAAGAACGTCGCCCCGCGCATCGCCGCCAAGCTCGACGTGATGCAGGTATCCGAAGTCACCGCCGTTCATGACGCCTCGACCTTCGAGCGTCCTATCTACGCCGGCAACGCGATCATGACGGTGAAGTCGTCTGACGCCAAGAAAGTCGTCACCGTCCGTGGCACTGCCTTCAAGGCAGCCGAAGGCGCAGGCTCCGCCTCGATCGAAACCGTTGCTGCGCCGGCTGGTCCGTTCAAGTCGGCCTTCGTCTCGGAAGAGCTTTCCAAGTCGGATCGCCCTGAACTCGCGTCTGCCAAGCGCGTCGTCTCCGGCGGCCGCGCCCTCGCCTCGGCCGAGCAATTCAACCAGTACATCCTGCCGCTAGCCGACAAACTGAACGCAGGCGTCGGCGCATCGCGCGCAGCCGTCGATGCCGGCTACGCGCCGAACGACTATCAGGTCGGCCAGACCGGCAAGGTGGTCGCCCCGGAACTCTAC
>CALRWU020000381.1:0-4005 GCA_943371945.1 Azorhizobium sp. AG788 | reverse complement strand
CAAGGCCGCGCGCGAAGGCCGCTGCGCTGTCATGGTCGAACCCGTCGGTCACCCAGATGATCCGGCCCGGCTTCACCTGCGACTTGTCGAGCGTCGCCAGCGCCGCGACCCGATCCGGCAGCCACGCCGCCGGGCGTTCGTTGCGCAGTAGCTGCCGCGCCGTCTCTGCATCCAGCGCTTCGGAAGGGTCGCGCGCGACTTCGCGCGGCGCCGTGAACATCACGTGCAGCGCGCCGCCCTGCTGCGAGGCTTCGTCGACCGCAGCCGTCGCCGTGCGCACCACATCGCGCCAGCGTTCAGCGCTGGTCCAGCCATCGTCGACCACGATCAGCGTGCCGCCCGTCGTGCTGGCCTGAGCATTCGGCGCCCATGTCGGCCGCGCAAAGCCAAGAATGGCCAGCGCCAGCGCAATCATCCGCAACAGCAGCAACCACCACGGCGTCCGCGCCGGCGTTTCTTCTTCCGGCTTCAGGTCTTCCAGTAGCGCCAGCGACGGCAGCGCAAAACGCTTCGGCTCCGGCGGCGTCGCGCGCAGCAACAGCCACAGCAGCGGCAGCGCAAGCAAACCAAGTAGCGCCCAAGGCTGCAGGAACAGGAACGGACCCAGGCTCACGCGGCAACCCCGCTGGTGAAGCCATACGCAAGCTGGCCAAGCGGCGTCCGCGACGCCTCGCTGGTGACATGGCTCACAAAGCGCCAGCCGATCTCCGCCGCCAGATCCGTCATATCCTTCCGGCGCTGTGCGAACTTGTCGAGATAGCCGTCACGAATGGACTCCGCACGACCGATCAGGCGCTCGCTATCCTGTCCGGGCCGAAAGAAACGCACGCGGCCATTGAACGGGTAGGTTTCTTCAATCGGGTCGCACACCTGCAGCAGAACGCCATCACGGCACTTGGCTGCGACAGGCGCCAAACGCGCACGCCAGTCAGCCAGCGGCGAATAGAAGTCGCTGCATACTACAACCGCCGCCGTATCACGCGGCGGGCGCGGGAAGGGCGTGTCCGTGCGAATGTTGCGAATGTCCTCGCCCACGCGTGCAGCCGCGCGCGCGCCAGAGACGGGTCCACGTCCGCCGCCCAGCGCGCCACACCGCTCGCCTGAGCGCGACAACGCCCCGGCCAGCGCCATGCAAAGCAGAAGCGCCCGATCAGCCTTCTGCGGCAGTGTTTCGCTGCTCGACCAGTGAAAGCCCTGGCTCGGATCGGCCCAGAACAGGAAGGTGCGTGCGGTCTCGAGTTCGGTCTCGCGCACGAACAGGTTTTCCTCGCGCGCAGACCTGCGCCAGTCGATGCGGTCCGCGCCATCTTCCGCCGTATGCCGTCGATACTGCCAGAAATTCTCGCCCATGCCCGACTTGCGCCGCCCGGCCGAGCCAAGATGCGCTGCGCTCGCCGCGCGAGCGCGCGTGGTGAGTGTGCCGAGGTCGCCCGCGAGAGCGGAGGCTTCGGCTTTCAACTGCGATAGGGGCGCCTGTGGCACGTGGGGGAGTCCTGGGGGTTAGGCGACTTTGGCGACAAGTTCCTGGATCAACGCCGACAGCGTGCCCCCTTGGCCGGTCGGGTCGTAGGCAAGCGCCATGCGGTGGCCCAGAGCGGGCTCTGCCAGCGCCTCGATATCATCAAGTGACGGCGCCAGGCGTCCGCGCAGCAACGCACGCGAGCGCGCCGCCAGCATCAGCGACTGGCCGGCACGCGGGCTGGGACCCCAGTCGACGCGTTTCTTCACCTGCGGATTGTCCGTCTGCTCCGGCCGCGCCGAGCGCACCAGACGCAGGATAGCCTCAAGCACTTCCTCGCCAACCGTCATGCGCCGCACCAGCGACTGGATCGCGATGAGTTTTTCAGCATTCAGGATCGGCCGCACCGTCTGGTCGCCAAAGCCCGTTGTCTCCACCAGAATGCGCCGCTCGGTTTCCGCATCCGGATAATCGACATCCACCTTCAGCAGAAAGCGGTCGAGCTGCGCTTCCGGCAGCGGATAGGTGCCTTCCTGTTCGATCGGGTTCTGCGTGGCCAGCACGTGGAACGGCTTGGGCAGGTCATAGCTGGCCCCCGCAACCGTCACATGCCGTTCCTGCATTGCCTGCAGCAGCGCCGACTGCGTCCGCGGCGAGGCGCGGTTGATCTCGTCGGCCATGAGCAGGCTGGTGAAGATCGGGCCCTTCACAAACCGGAAAGCACGGCCCGAAGCGGTCTCGTCCAGGATTTCCGAACCCAGGATATCGGACGGCATCAGGTCGGGCGTGAACTGCACCCGGCCCCAGTCGAGGCCCAGCGCCCTTGCGGTCGCTTCCACCAGCTTGGTCTTGGCAAGGCCCGGCGCGCCAATCAGCAGGGCGTGGCCCCCGGCCAGCACGGTCGCCAGAACCAGCTCGACCACGCGCTCCTGGCCGAACACAACCTTCCCGATCTCGGCGCGAACCTGCGCCAGAAGCTCGACGGCGGCGTCGGCTTCCTTGACGATATCGGACGATGGGGCGATGGCGACTTCACTCATGCGGCGCATTTACCTATCTGTGGGGAGAACCCGGAGGCCGAGCTGCCCATGTCGAACGCTGTAGCCCCGAACGTGAACTCGCTCGCGGACCTGATTTCCACCTTGCAGGTGGAAGCGGGTTTGGAAAAGCCCCGATCCCTCCCGCCCGTACATTTGTGGAACCCGACCAACTGCGGGGATATCGGCCTGCACATCCGCCGCGACGGCTCCTGGTGGCAGGAAGGCGTGCGGTTCAGCAGGGAAAAGCTGGTTAGGCTGTTCTCGACCATCCTGAGACGGGACAGCGACGGCTACTACCTCGTCACCCCTCACGAAAAAGTGGTGGTGAAGGTGGACGACGCCCCGTTCGTGGGCGTCCGCGTGGACCGGCATGAGTCGGGTGGCCATCAGGTCATACTGGTCACGACGAATGTGGGCGATGTCGTGGCGGTAGATGCGGACCACCCGATCCGCGTGGTGACAGATCGCCAGACAGGCGAGCCCTCAACCTACGTCCTGGTCCGGGGCGGCCTCGAGGCCCGCCTGGCCCGTCCTCCCTATTATGAGCTCATAAGCTGGGCCGAGCCGGACTCCCCGGAACAGTTTGGGGACGGAAAGCCCACCATGAGCGTGATGTCATCCGGAGTCCGCTTTGCCGTGGGAGAGGTGGCCTAGACTATGAACTATACCGGGAAAGCCGATTTCCTCGATCGCGCGACGCGCCTGCTCGCGCCTCTCGACGCCGTCTTCGACCAGCCTCTCCGCACCGATTACGATCTCAACCCAGACTGGCGGCTTCCCCCGAATGGCGAATACCGCCGCGCCGCCGTGCTGGTCGGCCTGATGGATCGTGGCGATGATTTCGGCGTCCTGCTGACCCTGCGCCCCGAGACGATGCCTAGCCATGCCGGGCAGGTGGCCTTTCCAGGCGGCCGGATCGAGCCCGGCGAGACGGCGCTCGCCGCCGCCCTGCGTGAAGCCAACGAGGAAGTCGGGGTTGATCCGTCCACGGTGAAACTGCTGGGGCAGGGAGACGCCTACCTCACGGGCTCCGGCTTCGCGATCGCGCCCTTTGTCGGCCTGCTGCCAGACAACTTTGTTCCCCAACCCCACGCGCGGGAGGTGGCCGATGTCTTCGAAACCCCGCTCAGCTTCCTGATGGACGCCGCCAATCACCAGCGCCACGAGAAGGAATATGCGGGGGTCTTGCGCGCCTATTACGCCATGCCCCACAACGGGCGCTACATCTGGGGAGCGACAGCCGGAATGCTCAAATCGCTCCACGACCGCCTGTACGGCCCGCAAAGCCGGTCTGGTGTGAAGTGAGGCGTGTGATACGGACCTGTCATGACTCAGCGTATTCTTGTCGAACTCCTCCTTTTCCTCATCCCGTTCGCGGTGTTTCTGGTCTATCGCGCCGCCTCGCGTGACCTGAAGATCAAGGACCGCTGGCCGCTGACGCGTCTGGTGATCATCGGCGCTGTCATCGCAGTGCTCGGCCTGATCGTGCCGCCCCTGCTGGAGCCG
>CALRWU020000380.1:0-4005 GCA_943371945.1 Azorhizobium sp. AG788 | reverse complement strand
CCTCGTCGATCGTGCGCCCCATCACGAACTGACCACCCATGATGCGCATCGCCTGCATCATCGCGGCGCGGATCACAGGCTCGCCCGCCTGTCGCACCATGCGCGAGACAAAGCCCGCCGGGTTCTGTTCTGCGTCTTCCGGCGGCTGTACGATCCGCCCCGTCAGCATCAAACCCCAGGTCGAGGCGTTGACCAGCAGCGACCCCGACTTGCCATTGTGGTCTGACCATTCGCCCGACGAGATCTTCTCCGCGATCAGCGCATCCGCCGTCTCCGCATCCGGCACGCGCAGCAGCGCCTCGGCGAGACACATCAGCGCCAGCCCTTCCGGGTTCGAGAGTCCGAACTCTTCGAGGAAGCTTTCCATCACGCCCGAGCGCCGCGTCTCCGCGCGTGCCTTCAGCACGATGTCTCGCGCAGCGGCAGCAGCAGCCCTGCGCTCGCCTGCATCGAGCGCCGGCATTGCCAGCAATTCAGCGATGCGTTTCGATTCGTCCTCAAACTTGCCCGCGTCCAGGAAGTCGGGTGAACGGACGTCTATCTTCGCTTGCGGCATGATCGACACTCTATGTCAGGAAAGGCATATCTGCCGGGGCTGCTGCACGGGATCAACTTGAAAGTCGCCGCCCGGAGACCACCTCGTCATGATGATCATCCGTTCCGCACTCCTTGCCGCCACCTTCCTGAGCGCCGCCTGCGTTGCCCCACCTCCTGTAGCAACGCCCGCAGGGGAGCCTGCCAGCGTCGGGCCGATCCCGTCCGGCTCATGCGAGGTGAAGGTTGATTTTGCCAGCATCGGCACTGGTATCGACAGCGCCACGCTCGAAAAGGTCGATGCGGTGCTCTCCGGCGACAAGGGTGTTTCAACGGTCGACCGCCAGCGCTGGGGTAAAGAAGGCGAGATTACACTCTGCATCGACACGCTGACCGGAGGCGACGCCGACCGTTTGTTCAGCGCAATCAAGAGCGTTTTCCCGGCGTCATCCCAGAAGCCGATTTCTGTTGAAACTGCCGCTGGCCAGCACTACCGGGTCCCGACGCCCTAGCCCCCTTCTCACAGGACCATGGACGGACGCGGCCTCCGCCCCTATAGGCGGCGCAGGCTCGCACAAGGACCCGCGCCCGCAATGCGCATCATGCTGGTAACAGACGCCTGGGATCCACAGGTGAATGGCGTCGTCCGCACGATGAAGCGCGTCATCACCGAGTGCGAACAGATGGGCCATACCTGGGACATCGTCTCGCCCAATGGTTTCAAGACAATCCCGCTGCCAACCTATTCAGAAATCAAGCTGGCCTTTGGCGCCCAGAAGATCATCGAGGAGCGTTTCCTCGAATTCGAACCCGACGCCGTCCACATCGCAACCGAGGGCCCGCTCGGCTGGGCCGCCCGCGGCGTCTGCCTGCGTCACAAGTTTCCCTACACGACCGCCTACCACACGCGCTTTCCCGAATACATCGCGGCGCGGTTCTTCTTTCTGCCCGTCTGGATGGGCTACATGTACGTCCGCGAGTTTCACAAATACTCCGGCCGCGTCATGGTCGCGACGGCCTCGATGCGCGATGAACTCGCCGCCCAGCGATTCAAGAACATCATCCCATGGTCGCGCGGCGTCGACACGGATCTCTTCCATCCCACAAAGCGGAAAGAAGATCGCGGCCCGTTCAAGGGCATGGCGCAACCGATCTGGCTCAATGTCGGCCGCGTCGCCGTCGAGAAGAACATCTCCGCCTTTGTCGAAACCGACCTGCCCGGCACAAAAGTCGTCGTCGGCGACGGCCCGCAACTCGAGGCCCTCAAGGGGAAGCATCCCGAAGTCCACTTCCTCGGCGTGAAACAGGGCGAGGAACTCGCCGCCTGCTTCGCCAATGCCGACTGCTTTGTCTTCCCAAGCCTCACCGACACGTTCGGCCTCGTCATCCTCGAAGCGATGGCGGCGGGCACGCCGGTCGCCGGCTTCAATGTGCCAGGCCCACGCGACCTCATCCCGGGCTCTGGCGCCGGCGCGGTCAACGATGATCTCAGGAAAGCCTGCGAGGAGGCACTGACCTGCTCACGCGAGACGTCGCGCGCCTACGCCGAGACATATTCCTGGCGCGCCTGCGCCGAGCAGTTCATCAACAATCTCGAACCGCTGCCGGTGCCAGACCGCAGCCGCTTCTGGAAGCGAATGGCAAAGCTCCGCAACGCCCTCCGCATCCGCCGCCGCAAGCCCAAGCCAGCCGAAGCAAAGCCTGCTGACCGGGCGAAGGCGGACTAGCCTGCACAGCGTTCACCGGCTTGAGCCCGGGCCCTCATGGTGAGCAGCCGCGAAGCGGCGCCCGTCGAACCATGAGGCAGTGCTCACCGACGGCGCCTACTCCGCTGGGTCGCCATTCGCATCCACGATCCGCACCTCGCCGATGTTGAGTTCGCGGATGCCCTTCTCGATCTTGGCGCGATCGCCGACGATGACCCAGACATGGTTCTGGTTCGGGATGATCGTCTTGGCCGTCGCCTCGACCTGCGCCGGCGTTACCGCGCGATAGCTGTCGGCGTACTTCGCCCAGTAGTCCGCCGGCAGCTTGAACTCGTCGATATCCATCAGCGTGCCCTGCACGGCGCCCGCTGTCTCCCACCGGCTCGCCATGCCCAGCAGCGTGTTGGTGCGCACCGTCTCCAGTTCCGCGGCTGACGGCGGCTTGCGGCCCACCACATCGGTCAGTTCCTTGCGCAGCTCGATCAGCGCGCCTTTGGTGGCGTCGGTCTGCACCGGCGCAGTGACAATGAAGCTTCGCGGGCCGCGCCCGCCGCTGATGCCGGAGCGCGCGCCATACGACCAACCCTTGTCCTCGCGCAGGTTCATGTTGACCCGGCTGGTGAAGTTGCCGCCGAACAGCGCGTTGAACGCTGATGTGCGCGTATCCAGCGCTGGATCGCGCGGTGGCTGCGTCGAGCCGACCATGATGATCGACTGCGCCGAGTCCGGACGATCCACGAGATAGACCACCGGCTTCGTCGATCGCACGCCAAGCGGGACATCCGCGCGGGTGTTGGGCGCATTCTCCCAGCCCTTCAGCGCGGCTTCCAGCTTCGGCGTGATCTCGGCCAGCGTCGTGTCGCCCACGACAAACAGCGTCGCATTGTTCGGCCCGTACCAGCCCTTGTGGAACGCCGCCGTATCGGCTGGCGTCAGCGCGCTGATCTCGTCTGGCGACAGCAGGTGACCGTAGGGGTGGTTGTCGCTCCACAGCGCCTTGGCCATCACACGCTGCGCGATCGCGTTGGGATCGCGCAGTTGCTGGTTCAGCCCCTGCAGCGTCTGCGCCTGAACGCGCTTGAAGTCGCCTTCCTTGAAGGCCGGATTGCGCAGCACATCGGCCCAGATCGCCATCACCTGGTCGAGCGTCGGCGTCAGCGCCGTGAATTCGACAGCAGACTCTTCCCCGCCGCCGCCCACGCCGAGATACGCGCCGAGCTTGTCGACCTCATCCGCGATCTGCAACGCCGAGCGTGTCGTCGTGCCCTCGTCCAGGAGGCTGGCGGTGAGGCCCGACAACCCGTCCTTCAACTTCGACGTGTCGGCCGGATAGCCGGTGTTGATCTGCATCGAGACGCTGACCTGAGGCACATCATGCCGCTCGACCAGGTAGATCTTCATACCGTTCGACAGCGTCGCCGTCTGGTATGACGGGAAGACTGCATCCGCCACCGATGTCGGCACCGGCATCTTCGCGCGATCGACGGGAGCGCTGAACGCTTTCGGGCTGCCGAATGGCAAGACGGTCAGCGTGTGCGACCCGCGCGTCAGCCATTTGCGCGCAGCCGCCTGGACCGCGGCGGGCGTCGAAGCCTCAACACGCTTGAGCGATGTTTTCCAGCCATTGGGATCGCCTTCGATCATCTCCCACTGCGCCAGCTGTCCCGCCTTGCTTGACGTGCTTTCGAGACCCGCAATCACGCCGGAGACCGTCTGCACGATGTTCTTGTCGATCTCGGCCTGCGTCGGGCCATTGGCGATGAGG
>CALRWU020000379.1:0-4034 GCA_943371945.1 Azorhizobium sp. AG788 | reverse complement strand
GTCATGCGAAGCGCCTGCGGGCACGAAGGTTCTGGTGATGACGGATGGGTATTACCGGCTGGTGTCTCCCTACGGACGGTATACGGACGAGCAGCTGATCGACGCGGTTGTGGCGCGCGGGCTGGGCGAGTTGATGCGCGAACTGCGCGGGATGGAGACGTCCGCGGCCGACGACGCGGCGATCGGGCGGTTCAAGACGAGCGACGATGCGACGGCGTTGCTGCTGGAGGTCTGACAGATACTGCTTCTGCCGGCGGTCCCTGCTGATCCGTTTTCTGGAATTCGTCCGCTTCCCTAGACAAGGTGGGAGCGGAACGCATGAAATTGATGCCAATGACGTTACGGACAGGCGCGCTGGTCGCGTCGCTTGCGCTGGCGGCCTGTGGTGCGCCGGGACAGGCGACGGCTGACGCCAAACCGCCAGAAGGTGCGCCGGTGTCCAGCGAGGCCGTTGCAGCGGGCGAGCCGCAGGTCATCGATGGCTGGGTCGAGGTGCGGCCGGAGCCGAATGTCAGCGTACAGCTGCGTGATGGCTGGAGTGCTGGGCGCGCCGAAAAGGGCAAGGGACCGATCATCTTCACCGGCCCGGACAAGGCTCGCGTCGTGGTGTGGCCGATGTTCGTGGCGAGTTCAGCGAAGGCGCCGGCGCCAGAGGCCGTGCTGATCGATTTTGCGAAGAAGGAAGGTAGTCCGCTGAAATGGGGCAGGCCTTCGCCGCTCGGCGATACGGGCGTGCGCATGTTCGGGGAAAGCGGAGACATCACCGCTCAGGCCAGTTTCGTCTATGCCAAAACCAAGGTTGGCATGGTGGGCTACTGGTATCTGACGTCTGCGCCACGCGCCAAATACGCGGAGCTGCGTCCCGTGTTCTGGGGCCTGATGAAGGGCGTCAGGATTTCTGGGACTGCGGCTGGGCAGGCCGCCGCGCCCGCGCCACTGACCTACACGTCATGGCGCGAGCCGAACGAGGCCGCCTACACGACGGAGGTTCCCAAGGCTTGGCGCGTGACGGGTGGCGTCATCCGGCCCGCAACCCTGCGCCTGCTCGACATCGTCGAGATGACGTCGCCGGATGGAAAGGCCTACGCTTTTTCGGGTGATCCCAACCTGCCGCTCTACAAGACGCCGACGCAGATGGAGGCGCAGATCGGCTTGGTCGAAGGGATGCGCAATGGCGAGGCCGTCCTGATGCGCTATCGCGCGGCCGTGGAGATTGTCCCCGGCTTCGTGCAACAGCGCCTTGGCCGCAGGTGCGCGGGGCTGAAGCTTGGGAAGGTTGAGGCCGACGAACGGCTGACGACGGAGGCCAACCGGGCGCTGCAGGCCAGCACGATGCCGGGGCAGGTGCAGCGCATGGATGTGGCGACGGCCGAGTTCGCCTGCGGCGACGACATGGTCGGCGTCGTGCAGATGGCGACCTACCTTACCGGCGTTGCGCCACAGTATGGCGTCGAGGGGTTTGGCATCTGGAGCGTGGCGGGGGTCGCTGGTATTGTCGCGCCAGGCGATCGCGCCGTGGAGACGGGGCAGGCGCTGATACACATGCTGCAATCGCGCAAGGTGAACCCCGTGTGGTCGCGCGCCAATGCGGAGATGGTGGCGCAGATCAACACGATCAGCCAGCAGGCAGCCAACGACATGTCGGCGCGGATCGCATCGCGGTATTCACCGTCATCCGGTGCGAGCACGTCATCCGGCGCCATGTCGGATGATCTCAGCCGGCAATGGCAGAACAGCACGATGGACCAGACGGACGTGATCGATCAGGCGACAGGCCAGAGCTACAAGGTCGATTCAGGATCGAGCTATTACTGGATCAATGGCCAGGGCACGGCGATCGCGGGCACGAACACGCCGTCGCAGCCGAGCGTTGATTTCAACCTGATGACGCAATTGCCGTGACGGCTCGCGCCCGGCGTTACTCACCGCCCTTGTAGGTCACGCCGCCCTTCATCACGAAGGCGGGGTGTTCCAGCAGCGTGACGTCCCTGGTCGGATCGCCGGTCACGCCAACGAGATCGCCCCAAGCGCCGGGTTTGATGACGCCGACCTTGTCTTTCCAGCCGAGCGCTTCGGCAGAATTGATCGTGGCAGTCTGGATCGCCTGCAGGGGCGTCGCGCCATAGCGGACCATGACGGCGAACTGCCTGGCGTTTTGCCCATGCGGATAAACGCCGGCGTCGGTGCCGTAGACCATCTTCACGCCGGCCTTCAGCGCCTTGCCGAAATTCTGGCGCTGGATTTCCGCTATCTCGCGATCCTTGCGCAGGTTGTCTTCCATGACGCCGTTCTTCGCGCCCTCGGATTGCGTGTAGTCCGTGTTGTATATGTCCATCGAGAAATACGTGCCCATCTTCTTCGCGGCGGCGATGCCCGCGTCGTCGACCAGGCTGGCGTGTTCGATGGTGTCGATGCCGGCGAGCGCTGCGTCGCGGATGCCTGAGGCGCCGTGCGCGTGGGCGGCCACTTTCAGCCCCCACATGTGGGCTTCTTCAGCGATGGCTTTCATCTCGGTGAGCGTCATCTGTTGCTGGCCCGGTTCGGTGTTGTGCGAGAAGACGCCGCCTGTGGCGCAGATCTTGATGACCTCGGCGCCGTATTTGCGGATTTCGCGCACGCGCTTGCGGCCTTCATCCGGGCTGTCTGCGTTGTAGGGGCTGGCCGCCTCGAAGGAGGGGGCGAGTCCGGTGATGTCGCAATGGCCGCCGGTCGCGCCGAAGGAATAGCCGGCGGGCACGATGCGTGGCCCGTCGACCTTGCCAGCTTCAATGGCTTCCTTCAGCGCGACATCGTCCCAATTGCTTGAGCCGACATTGCGGATGGTGGTGAAGCCGGCTTCGAGCGTCGTCTTGGCGTTCGGCACGGCGATGATCGACGAATAGGCATCCGGCAGGCCGATGCCGGAGAAGCCGCCCAGCGTCGGATCCGAGTCGATGTGGACATGCATGTCGATCAGGCCGGGCAGCAGGGTGACCCCCGGAAGTTCGACAACTTCGGCGGCGGAGGGCACCTGCAGCGTGTCGCGGGCGCCGACGCTGGTGATCTTTCCGTCCTGGATGATGATGGCCGGGTTCTGGATCATGCGCCCGGTCGTAACGTCGAGCATGCGCTCGGCGGTGACATAGACGTTCTGCGCAAGGGCGGCAGGCGCTGCGGTCGTGACAAGCAGGGCCAGAACAAGTGTACGCATGAATTTCTCCCGAACGATGGTGGTTGATGCGCTGGTGGAGTGCGCAGGTAAAGGTGGCTCGGCCTGTCCATGAGAAAATCGCCGTGGCTGCCCTGCGCGGAGGCGCTTACAAGAGTCCCTGCGATGATCAGGAGATCTGCCGATGAAAACACAGGCCCAGAAGGCGGCTGAGTTCGAAGCGCTGCACGCGGCGCCGGGCGTGTTCGTCATTCCAAATCCGTGGGATCCGGGATCGGCGCGCCTGCTTGCCGGGCTCGGCTTCAAGGCGCTGACCACGACGAGCGCGGGCTATGCGCGGTCGATCGGCTTTCCCGACTACAATGCAGGGCGGGAAAACGTGATGGCGCATATCCGCGCGATGGCGCCGATGGTGGATGTGCCGCTGGCGGCCGATCTCGAGGATGGCTTCGGGCCGACACCGGAAGATTGCGCCGAGACGATCCGGCAGGGCGCGGCGGCAGGACTGGTCGGGGGATCGATCGAGGATTTTACCGGCGACCGCAGCAATCCGATCCATCCAATCGAGGTCGCGGCTGAGCGGATTCGTGCTGCGGCAGAGGCCGCGCGAAAGCTGCCGTTCAAGTTCATGCTGTGCGCGCGGGCCGAGAACTACCTGCACGGCCGCGCGGATCTCGGTGACACCATCAAGCGGATGCAGGCCTATCAGGAGGCAGGCGCCGATGTATTGTTCGCGCCGGGGCTCAACACGTCCGACGAGGTGCGCGAGATGTGCCGGTCGATCGACCGGCCGTTCAACATTGTGCGCGGTCCGCGCAAGGAGATGCTGACCGTTGCGCAGGTGGGCCAGCTGGGCGTCAAGCGGATCAGCCTTGGCGGCATGATG
>CALRWU020000378.1:0-4036 GCA_943371945.1 Azorhizobium sp. AG788 | reverse complement strand
GGGTCGATGGTTGCTCCAATGGGCAAAGGCGCGGGTACGGGACCGGGAGAATTTGCGGTTCGAGCGGACGCGGCTGTTCGGGCGGGTGCGGCGCATCTTCCTGGCGCTGGGCGCGCGCCTCGCTGAAGCAGGCGCGCTGGACGATCGGCGCGACGTGTTCAATCTGACGGTCGATGAACTGCTGGGCGCCGTGGAAGGCGCAAGCATCACGGCCGACTTACGCAGCCTGTCCCGTATGCGGGCGGCAGAGTGGAAGGCACAGATCGATCGGCCCGATCCGCCAGAGCGGTTCAGGGTGCGCGGGGCGCATATCACGGGCGTTGCGGGTCTGGCGGCGCAGGCGATAGCGCCGGACGCGGGTGGCGAGGCTCGCAAGGGGCTTGCCTGCTGCAAGGGCATTGTCACAGCAAAGGTGCGCGTGATCGATGATCCGCGCGTCGAGGCCCTCTCGCCGGGCGAGATACTGGTGGCGCGCCATACCGATCCGGGCTGGATTGCGGTGTTCGCCAATGCGGCGGGCGTGATCGCGGAGCGTGGCTCGCTGTTGTCGCATTCAGCCATCGTTGCGCGCGAGATGGGCGTGCCGTGTGTCGTGTCGCTCAAGGGCGTGACGCAATGGTTGAAGACAGGGGATGTCGTCCGGCTCGATGGCGGGGCTGGGACGGTTGAGAGACTCAACGGACAAGCCGGATAATCATGGCCGACACCGATATCGCAAAACGCGCCAAGTTCGACATCATCCGCTATGCGCAGGCATGGGAAGATGCGGACATACTCGTTGCCGCACTCCGGCCCAAGGCGGGAGACACTGTGGTGTCGATCGCATCCGCCGGCGACAATGCGCTTGCGCTTCTGGCCGAGGGTCCAGAGCGGGTGATCGCGGTCGACCTCAATCCGGTACAGCTGGCATGCGTGCGGATGCGTGTCGCGATGTACAGGGTGCTTTCACATGAGCATTTCCTGGAATTGATGGGCTCACGGCCATCGGGCCGGCGTCGGCATCTGCTCGACCAAGTCGCTGTGACGCTGACGCCGGAGGATCAGGCTTTCTGGGCGGGGTTGAAGGACGAAGTGGCCAAGTATGGCGTCGGCGGCGTCGGGAAGTTCGAGAAATACTTCCGCACCTTCCGCGAATGGGTGCTGCCCTTCATTCACAACAAGGGGACGATCGACAATCTACTGAAGCCGCGCGATGCGGATGGTCGCCTCGCCTTCTATGACAGGAGCTGGAATATCTGGGGCTGGCGGATGATGGTGAAGATGTTCTTCTCCCGCTTTGTCATGGGGCGGCTCGGGCGCGACCCGGCCTTCTTTGACCATGTGGAGGGCGGACCGTCCGCTCAGGTGGCGCGTCTGACGCGCAAGGCGCTGGTCGACCAGGACCCGATGCTGAACCCCTATCTCTGGTGGATCCTGAAGGGCGAGCATGGCGAAGCCCTGCCGCGTGCGCTGGAACTGGAGCGGTTCGAGATCATCCGCGAAAGGCTGGACCGGCTGGAAATCCGGCTCTGCACGGTGGAGACGCTGGCGGAAGAAGGCGTGAAGGCCGACGCGTTCAACCTGTCCGACATTTTCGAGTACATGTCGCCCGAGGCGCATGAGGCGGCATATGGAACGATCCTCGCGGCTTCACGTCCGGGCGCGCGCATAGCCTACTGGAACATGATGGCGCCGCGCCGCGTGCCGGCATCGTTCGCAAGCCGCGTGACGACAAACACGGAGCTGGAGGCGGAGCTGAAGCCGCTGGACAAGGCGTTCTTTTATTCTGACTTCGTGATCGAGGAAGTGAAGTGAACGACGCGCTGATCAGCGCGAGCAAGATCGCGGGATCGGTGATCCTGCTGGCCGCCGTGCTGTTCGGCGTCTCGCGTCTGGCGAAGCTCATCAAGGTGGATGCCGAGGTTCAGCGTAAGCTGATCCACATCAGCCTGGGCCTGTACTGCCTCATCTTTCCATTTGTATTCCACGCCGCGTGGGAAGTTGTCGCAACGTGCGCGCTGGCCGTTGGCCTGTTCATGCTGGCGCGCGGGTCCATGCGCAAGAGCCTCGGGAGCGGCTTGCATGCGGTGGAGCGGACGTCTTATGGCGAGTTGTTGTTCGCAGTATCGGTGGCGCTTCTCTTCTGGCTGAAGGACGGCCACTTCATCTCCACCACGATGCACCACAAGACGCCGCCGGGGCAGATACTCTACATCCTCCCCATCCTCATCCTGACGCTGTGCGATGCGGCCAGCGCGCTGATCGGCTCGCGTTATGGCCGCCGGGTGTTCCAGATCGAGGAGGGCAAGAAAAGCGTCGAGGGCGTCGTCGTCTTTGCGGTGACGGCGTGGCTGCTGTCGCTGATCGCCTTCCTGTTGCTGACCGACATCGGACGCGGCGAGGCGGTGTTGCTGGCTTTCATCACGGCGGTGTTCGGCGCGCTATTGGAGGCGGCGAGCTGGCGCGGGCTCGACAACCTCTTCATTCCGCTGGGGCTCTACTTTTTGCTGTCGAACCTGATCTATGCGGGCGCAGGCGGGCTCGCGGCCTTGGCGGGTGTATTCCTGCTGCTGTTGATCGCTCTGCTCTATGTGGCGAGGCGCAGGTCACGGCAGGACCGGCATTTCCTTGCCGTTGGTTCCACCCTGTTCTTCTGCATCGCCATCTTCGCTGAGCCGCCTAGCGTGGTGATGCCGGGGATTGCAGTGGCGACATATTTCGCGGCCATGCAGATCCGCAAGCAGGAGCGCCCACCGTTCGATGCGCTTAATCTTCTGATCGTGATCATGGCGGTGGCGCTGTTGTACTTCGTGGTCAGCAACCTCGCGCGGATGGACACGATCTTCGGGTTCAACCTGTCGTTCGCGGGACTGGCGGCGGGCATCGCTGCGCGTTTCGCAAAGAGTGCCTGGCGCGTCGCTGTTGCGGTGTTGATCGCATGGGGAGCGATGTCGATCCGGACCTATTGGGCGGAGGGGCAGAGTCAGCCCGCGCTGTTTTTCACGGTTGTCGGCCTGGGCGCCATCATCCTTCTGGCCGTCGTCGGCTGGATGCTGCGCCGGAACGACCATGACCGCCCGTGGATGATATTGGGCGGGGTGAGCATGATGATGGGCGTCGCTTCACTGCCCTTGTCGCCTCCATGAAGGAAAGACTCGCCGCCATGACGGACACACTCATCATTCCGGGCGCGCAAGTGACGCTGTATCGCGAAGCGCCATCGTTCGAGGGGCAAAGAACGGCCGCGCTGGGCGGGTTCATGTGCGAGACCCCCGCTTCGGGCGCAAAGCTGATCCGCGAGGCGATGCAGGAGCTGAAATCGGCGGGGTTCGGAGCCGTGCTTGGACCGATGGATGGAAACACATGGGCGAAACATCGCCTGGTTGTTGATAGCGACGGTCGCGCACCCTTCCTGATGGAGCCACAGAATCCGGTTCACTATGTCGAGGCTTTCGAGCAGAGCGGCCTGAAACTCGTCTCGCGCTATCTGTCGGCTGTACGGCCGGCAGAGGCGCTGCACAGCGATACGCCGCCACCGCCCGGATTGCACCTGCGCACGCTCGACATGTCGCGCGTGGAGGACGAACTCGCGCGCATTCATGCGGTGTCGCTTGAAGCCTTTGCCTCAAACACTTTCTATCAGCCGATTGCGTTGGAGCACTTTCTGGCCAGCTACCGCCCAATTCTGCCGATGATCGATCCGGAGCTTGTGTTGTTGGCTGAAGACGAGGCAGGCGCGTTGAAAGCCTTTCTGTTCGCCGCACCGGATTTTGCGGAAGGGCCAAAGCCGAAGGCTGTCATCCTCAAGACCTATGCGTCTCGGGCGAAGGGCGGCGGATCGATGTTGGCCAATGCATTTCATGTGCGGGCGCAGGCGCGTGGGTTCACGGAGGTGATTCACGCGCTGATGCATGAGAACAATCTCTCAGCGACGCACAGCGGCAATCATGCCAGTCGGGTATTCCGCCGCTATGCGCTGTGGGGCGGTCTGCTTTGAACCTGATCGAGACTTTCCTGGCGCAGGTCGAGGCGCGGCCGGAGGCTGCAGCCATTATCA
>CALRWU020000377.1:0-4066 GCA_943371945.1 Azorhizobium sp. AG788 | reverse complement strand
TGAGCGGGAAGCCGCTGCCGGAGTTCACACTGGGGGCAGACACCCTGCCCAATCGCGACCGGTGCCTGATGGCGGCTAATGCGGCGGCGCCGCCGATGACCAGCCAGGGCTACAACGACGCCTACCAGATCGTGCAGACGCCCGCTTATGTCCTGATCGCCGTGGAGATGATGGACGAGGCGCGCGTCATACCGGTGTTTGCCAGCGCCATCGGAGCGGCCAAGGCGCATGGACCGCGAGCGTTGCAGCGCTGGACCGGCGACAGCGTTGGCTGGTGGGAGGGCGACACTTTCGTGGTCGAGACGACAAACGTCAGCCCGCGCCAGGGATCGGAGAGCGCCATGCCGACCTCGCAGGATGCGAAGGTGGTAGAGCGCTTCCGGCGCGTCGGCGAGCGCGAACTGGCTTATCGGGCGGAAGTGACCGACCCGGCGATCTACACGCGCCCTTGGACGATCAGCTACAGCTTCCATCCGCGCGAACGGCTGTGGGAGTACGCCTGTCACGAAGGCAATTACGGGATGCCAGGGATACTGTCGGGCGCCCGCGAGGCGGAGCGGCTGGGGAAGTGAGCGTGGCTACCAGCTCAACTCGGGCATCGCGTATTTCGCGGTGACGCCATCAGTTTCTAGTATCTTTTCGGCGGACGCTAGGAACGCATCACCCTGTCCCATGCTGTGGCCGTGGATGCCGCCGCCAATGAAGAGGGCGTCGAAGCCCTGGCGGTTGGCGCCGAGGATGTCGGTGATGGGGCCGTCGCCGATGGCGAGGATACGGGAGGGGGCGGGGGTGCGGCCGATGATTTCGGCGGCGCGTTCCATCGCGAGCTTGTAGATCGGCGCGTCGGGCTTGCCAGGGCGGATGACTGTGCCGCCTTCTTCTTCGTAAACCGCGGCGAGTGAGCCGGCAGACCAGATGAGGCGGTCGCCTTGCCGGAACTGCACGTCCGGATTGGCGCAGAGCATGGGCAGGTTGTGCGCCGCGAGGCGTTCCAGCTCGTCGCGATAGGGTTCGGGCGTGCCGTTCGGGTAATCGCGCAGGCTGGTACAGCAGATGACTTTGGCGACGGCGGGATCGTCAGAGAATTCGAGCGGCAAGCCGGCATAGACGCCGAAGTCTTCGTCGAGGCCGATGCGGTAGACAGGGCCGGGAGCGAACAGTTTCAGCTCGTTGCGGGTCGCGTCGCCGGAGGCGATGACGTCGTCGAAGCAATCCATCGGCACGCCGAACTTCGGGAAGAGGCGCGTGACGCGGTCTTTCGGGACGGGCGCGTTGGTGACGAGGATGACGGGGGCGTGCTTGCGGAACTCCTGGAGCGCGCGACAGGCGGGGGAGAAGGCCTGTTTGCCGTTGTGAATCACGCCCCAGACGTCGCAGAGGATCGCGTCATAGTCCGACGCGATCGACGACAGTCCGGAAAGCAGAGATAGCTGAGCCACAATCTATACTGACGGGGCTACATCGGCGCGGGAGAGACGCGGCGGATGAAGTCCGGCGGCGGAGCGGTCTCGTCCTGCAGCGAGCCCTTGATCGGACGTGGGGCGCCGAAGACGTGGCCCTGACCGTAGGGGATTTCGAACTCGAGGATTTCGATGACGGACTTTTCCATCTCGACCTTCTCGGCGATCAGGTCGATGCCGTAGCGCACAAACAGTGCGGGCACATCTTCTGGCGCGATATCGCGCGTGATGGCCGAGGTCGGGCGCTCGCCGCCCGGGGTGAGTTCCTCTAACAGGCGCTCGCCATTGATCTTGAGGAATTTGACGCCGGCAGCCTGCAGTTCCGGCAGGTCGAAGTTGAGGCCTTCGCCTTTATCCAGCGAGAAGCGGAAGCCGAGCTCGCGGAGGCGACCCATGTTCTGAGAGGCGATGTCAGAACGCTGGCGGAAGGCGCGGACGCTGATCTCGAAGATCATGGCGTGGGCGAGGTCGCGATTTTCGCGCATGAAGTCGATGAAGCTGGCGAAGAACTGGTCGTCTTCCAGCGACGACATGGCGATGTTGCAGAACACGCCGATGCGGCGGTCGCGTTCCGACAGGCGGCGCACGATCTGCACGCAGCGGAACAGCAACATGTTGTCGATGACGCTGAGCAGGTTGGCGCGCTCGGCAGCGGCGAGGAATTCCGTCGGCATGATCACCTTGCCGTCGGCGCGACGCAGGCGGGTGAAGCCTTCGTAGAAACAGGTGCGGCGCTGCGGCAGGTTAACGATGGGCTGCAGGTGGAGGTCGACGCGGTTTTCGCGAAGCGCCTCGCGCACGGCGTCGAGGATGGAGGCGCTGTCGGCCGGCACATCGCTGACGGCGGTGCGCACGGTCTGGAGGCGGGTCTCGAATTTCTTCGAGAGATTCTGGATCATGCCTTCGAGGCCGCGCATCTCCTGCACGATGGACTCGCGGCGGGCCGTAACTTCGCGTTCAAAGGAATCCTTCAGCGCGGCGGCGGTCTGTTCCGCCTGCACGACTCGCGAGGTGAGCCTGCGCATCTCCTGGCGCATCTCGTAGAGGTCTTTCTCGATGCCACCCTGCCCCGAACGGGCGATCAGGGAGTGGATCTGCAGAAGACCGAGCGCGGCAATGCCCCCGATGATGCCGGCCGTGACCGGCGGCACGATCTGGTACACGTGCAGGGCCACCGCGCCGAGAACCGACGCAGTAACGTACACAAGCGCGAGCATGATGTGCGCGACAACAGGCATTGTAACCGGAGCAGCCCCTCAGGTTCAGGACGAGTTCCGTCCCTCAGGTTTGTTGTGTTGGCATCCGAGCCGAATGACAAGTGATGAACGTCGCCGCACAACACTGCTTGTGCAGTACCGACATGGGCATGAGCAAGCCTGCGCCCCGCAGCGCAACGCACTTCGTACGTTCATTTCGCTTTGCTTGCGTGTTCCACTCTGCGTGACCTCCTATGCTTATGTGGTCTTTCCGACACATCGATCAGGCTTTGGCCTGACCATCGGCTTTCTGAAGTAGACATGTGTCCGTCTTTTGCCCCTAGATCGCCACATTCGAACGCGCCGGCCCACGGGGGCTTCCCAAGGGAAGCAATGGGCTGGTGACGGGGGCGAACGGGGAGCGCGGGGGTTCTGACTCGGGTCAGGACCCCCGCCTGCTGTCCGGGCCAGCTCAAACCGCTGAATTTCCAGGGATTATCGTTCTGCCCACACCTTGGGCGCGGGCCCTGACAGGTCGATGCGGGCGTTGCCAAGACCCAACTCAAGGCCGGGAGCTTGCCCGGCAGCAACGATTTCCTGCCACGCAGGCAAAGCGCCGGGGCGAGTCGCAGAAGGACTCGTCGGGATGATCAGCGTCGCGGCGAGTCGGGACTGTTGGGCGGCTTCAAGAAGCTCCGCGACGTCGGTGCACTGCGGCGATTCGCCGACCATGAGCTGGGCGGAGCCCGCCATGAGGATGCCGGCAGCGACCTTTGTACCGCGCGTGGCGGCGAGAATGTCGTCCTCACGCGCCAGGCACCCCGCCAGAACCAGCGACTTCCCTTCGAATTCAATCCGGTAGACGCGACCGCGAGCGCCGAAAACGCGGATTTCTACGACGCCTGAGTCGAACAGCATTTTTCCCAGGAGACCCTGGTCGGCGCCGTCGGGGTTCAGGGTCAACCGGGACGCCGCGCCGCCAGAAGCCAGCAGGTTGGCCCCGTCCACCACGGTGAGCGACCCGGACGGAGCGAAAACCTTCAGGGCGTCGGCGCGCCCCGCCCCGCCACTAGCAACCGCAAGAGACGCCAGGCCCTCCACGGACTGCAGGTCGGCGTCGGGCAGCAGGATCCCGTCGATGTTCGGATGCATCAGGCCGAGGGCCTCAACGGCTTCGGCAGCGCCAGCGCCTGCATTGTAAATGAAGGTGAGCCCGCCAACCTCGATCGCGACACAGGATTCGCCGGAACAGACCGTGGCGCGGAAGGCGTCGGCGGCCGGAAGATGCGGCCGCGCAGATTCAGCCGCCAGCTTTTGATCGCGAACGAAAGCGTCGATGGCCACGCCCGGTCGCTTGGCCAGCAGCCACCAGCCGCCTGCGATGGCGACGACAGCCACGGCGGCAAACAG
>CALRWU020000376.1:0-4070 GCA_943371945.1 Azorhizobium sp. AG788 | reverse complement strand
GTAACATCCGGCAGCCGCATGCGCTGCGCTGGCTCGTCGCCGAATAGATTTACCTGATTTGAATTGCGCTGTTCATCTGCCGCCGACGCCAACGCAGACAGCATCGGGGCTGCAGCAAACGCCTTGGCGCGGTTCGGTTCGATCGGATTGAAGGCGCCAGCTTTAGCAAGCGCCTCGAAGCAGCGCCGGTTCACCTGGCGCGGATCGACGCGCTCGGCGAAGTCCTGCAGGTCCTTGAACGGGCCTGCCTCGCGCGCCTGTTCCACCGTCAGCATAGCGGGCTTTCCGACGCCCTTGATGGCGCCGAGCGCATAGCGAACCGCGCCCTCCTCCACACTGAAGTCTGCATGCGAAAAATTCACATCGGGCGGCCGCACTTCGACACCGAGGCGGCGGGCTTCCTGGAAGAAGACGGCGAGCTTGTCGGTGTTGCCGCTGTCGAGGCTCATTGAGGCGGCAAGGAACTCCACCGGATGGTTCGCTTTGAGCCATGCCGTCTGGTAGGTCAGCAGCGCGTACGGCGCGGAGTGAGATTTGTTGAAGCCGTAGTCGGCGAACTTCGCGCAGGCGTCGAATGTGAGGTCGGCGTCTGCCTGCGAGATACCCTTCTCCATCGCTCCTTTCACAAAGCGGACGCGCTGATTGTCCATCTCCGAGCGGATCTTCTTGCCCATGGCGCGACGCAGAAGGTCGGCTTCGCCGAACGAGTAACCACCCATGTCGCGGGCGACCTGCATCACCTGTTCCTGATAGGTGATGATGCCGAAGGTTGGCTCAAGGATGGGTTTGAGCCACGGCGTCAGCGCGTCATTGAAGTAGGTGGTTTCCTCAAGGCCCTTCTTGCGGCTGCAGTAGGTCGGAATGTTCGCCATAGGGCCGGGACGATAGAGCGCGACGAGAACGATCAAATCCTCGAAGCGGTCGGGCACCATGTCGACAAGCGCGCGTCGCATGCCCTGGCTTTCAACCTGGAACACGCCGACAACGTCGCCCTTCTGGAGCATTTCATATGTCTTCGCGTCATCCAGCGGCAGGCGCGCGAGATCGACCTTCACGCCCTTGTCCGCAATCATCTTGATGGCGCGGTCGATGACGGTCAGCGTCTTGAGGCCGAGGAAGTCGAACTTCACGAGGCCGGCAGCCTCAGACCATTTCATGTTGAACTGGCTGGCCGGAATCTCCGACCGCGGATCGCGATAGAGGCCTACAAGCTCAACCAGCGGCCGGTCGCCGATGACGATACCGGCCGCGTGGGTAGATGCGTTACGGTACAGCCCTTCGAGTTGCTGCGCCGTCTCGAACAAGCTTGCAACGGCTTCGTCTTCCTCGATCGCCTCTTCTAGCTTCGGCTCCATCTCGAGCGACTCGGCAAGCGTTGGCGGCTTGGCCGGGTTGAACGGCACCAGCTTCGCCAGCTTGTCGACCTGGTGGAAGGGCAACTGGAGAACGCGTCCGACGTCGCGAAGCACGGCGCGCGCCTGTAGCGTACCGAACGTGATGATCTGCGCGACGCGATCAGCGCCGTACTTGTCGCGAACGTAGTCGATCACCTCGCCGCGACGCTCCTGACAGAAGTCGACGTCGAAGTCGGGCATCGACACGCGTTCCGGATTCAGGAAGCGTTCGAACAGCAATCCGAACCGGATCGGATCAAGGTCGGTAATCGTCAACGCCCACGCGACCAGCGAACCGGCGCCCGATCCCCTGCCCGGCCCGACCGGAATGTCATTCGCCTTTGCCCATTTGATGAAGTCCGACACGATGAGGAAGTAGCCGGGGAAGCCCATCCGCTCGATGATGCCGATCTCGTAGGCCAATCGTTCGTCATAGACGTGCTGTTCGGCCGCCGGCACGACGACCTTGAGGCGTTCTTTGAGCCCCGCTTCCGCCTGTGCTTTCAATTCGGTCGATTCATTCCGCCCGCGTTTGGTATCGAAAGGCGGCAGGATCGGTTTGTGCTTCTTCGGACGGAAGGCGCAGCGCCTCGCGATCTCGACGGTAGATTCCAGGGCCTCGGGCAAGTCCGAGAAGGCCGCCATCATTTCGGCGGGCGATTTCAGATACTGTTGCGGCGATACACGCGGGCGATCGGCCTGGCTGACATACGTCGAATTGGCGATGCACATCAGCACGTCGTGCACGGCGTGCTGCGATGGCTTCTGGAAGCGCGCGTCGCAGGTAGCCACGAGCGGCAAGCCCAGTTCGTAGGCCATGTCGACCAGCATGCCTTCAGCGGCGGCTTCTTCCGGCTTTCCCTGGCGTTGCAGTTCCACATAAAGCCGATCGCCGAATGCGGCGCTCAGATCCTGCAGACGCTTGCGTACTTCGTCGGTACGACCCGCGGCTGCGCGACGGTTCAACAGGCCCTCGCTCCCGCCCGTCAGACAAATGAGGCCGTCGGCATGGGCAAGGACGCTCGCGAGCGGCACCTGATGATCTGTGCCCGCGGGCGTCACGAAGGACTCCGAAGAGAGCTTCATCAGATTGCGATAACCGGCCTCGCTCTGCGCAATCAGAGCCAGCGCACCTGTCTCGCCGGTAACGCCGGGTTCCAACACGTTGAGGGTGAGGCCGGTGATCGACTGGACGCCCTGTTCGGATAACGCCTCCGAAAGTTCGAGCGCGGCGAAGAGGTTGTTATCGGTTACGGCAACAGCTGGCGCACTCGTCGCCGAAGCCCACTTCGCCAGTTCCTTCGGCCGGATCATGCTCTGGAGTAGCGACAGCGCAGTGCGCACGCGCAGGTGGATGAATTTGGCGGCCTCTTTTGGGGCCGCTTCTGGCGGGGTCTCTGCAGTCATGATGCGCGACTCCCTGAAACGATCGGCGACAGGCGAGCCTAGACCGAGTCTCCCGCCGGGCGGTGCGGCGCAGTGGTAAGCTGGCCGTCCTGCAGGGCGAGTGTCTCGTCCATGAAGCTCGTCAGCTCCACGTTATGGGTCGCAACGAGCACCGCCACCCCCTCCAGCTTCGCAATGTCGAAAAGGTTCTGGAAAACCTTCCGGGAAGTGTTGGGATCGAGGTTGCCGGTCGGTTCGTCGGCGATCAGTACTTTCGGCTTGTTGGCCAGCGAACGGGCGATCGCCACCCTCTGCTGCTCGCCCCCGGACAGTTGGCCCGGACGGTGATGATCGCGATCCTTGAGCCCCATCATCGACAGGAGTTCCTGACCCCGCTGCCGGGCACGGCTACGCGACATCCCGTTGATCATCAACGGCGCCGCCACGTTGTCGACGGCGTTGAGTTCCGGCAGCAGGTGGTGGAACTGGTAGACAAAGCCCAGTTGCAGACGGCGCGCCATCGTCCGCGCCGTATCCGACATCGACAGCGCGTCCTTGCCGTTGAACGTCACCGTCCCGGCGTCAGGCTTTTCAAGCAGGCCGGCGACATGCAGCAGGGTCGACTTACCCGACCCAGAAGGCCCGATCAGGCCGACCATCTTGCCCGCGTGCAGGTCAAGGTCGACGCCGCGCAAAACGTGCAGCGTCCGGTCACCGGACTTGTAGTGCCGTTCCACGCCGCGAAGCGACAGTACGGGCGCGGCACTGAAAGAGGTTGCGTCACTCATCATTCGAACCTGAGCGCCTCAACCGGATTGAGCCGCGCGGCCCACATGGACGGAACGATCGACATCAGCAGCGTAACGATGAACGCCATGCCGCTGACCCATGCGACTTCATCCCATTCAAGTTTCGCGGGGAGCGAGTCGAGCTGGTAGATGTCCGGCGGGAAGAGCTGGACCTGGAACACCCATTCAAGGAAATGCTGAATAGGCGCGATGTAGATGGCGCAGAGGACACCGAGCAGCACGCCGGTTCCGACGCCAGCCATGCCGAGGATCGTACCGGTCATCATGAAGATGCGCACGACGCCTGCGCGGGTTGCGCCGATTGTGCGGAGGATCGCGATGTCGCGCGCCTTGTTCTTCACGAGCATCAGCACGCCGGTGATGATGTTGAGGGCGGTGATCACGACGACGATGAACAGGATCAGTCGCATCACGTTGCGCTCGACCACCAGCGCGGTCACGTAGGTGCCGTTACGCTGGATCCAGCTCTGCATGTTGTAGG
>CALRWU020000375.1:0-4074 GCA_943371945.1 Azorhizobium sp. AG788 | reverse complement strand
GCGCTGCTTCGCTGGAAGGTGCTGGACGACCCGGTAAGTCAGGTCGCGCCCATCGCTTTCGTGAATGGTGATGTAGCTGCCGAGCGCAAGCGTGTGATCGCCAAGGCGGTAGACAGGTTCGTCATCACCTTCGCGGGCTTCATCATAATGTATGAACCAGTGCGAACCGTGATGCGTCAGCTTTCCATCTGCATCGCGCTCGTCACCCGGCTTGAACCGAATGACCGAGCATTCGTCGCGATGCGCCTGCCAGCCCTCGACTGACAGCTTGCTGTCAGGGTCCAGCGGGGCATTGATGACATACCCTTGGCTATCATCGCCGGCAGGAAAGCCGGGGTTTCGGGCTAGGCGCAACACAACCTGAGTCAAAGACATGCATGCCTCCACTGCTGGTGGCACGTTGCAACTGTCCCCGCCCGACCTGTCTGATTCAGATCAAGCGCCCGATGTACGGTTTGTCGCAGATTTCGCCCCAGCTGTGGAATCCGCCTGGATCAGCCGATGAGGGACAAAACGCGAGTTCACGGCGGCCTTCCGCCTTCTGGCGCCGTCGCCGGCCTTCCCCTAGAATTGCCCGATGTCTGGACACTGCCGGAGACGGATTTGAACTCGCTCTTCACCGACGACCGCTTCCTGATCGTCCCGGAAACCATGGTCGATGGCCTGATCGTCATCAATGCGACCGGCACGATCCAGTACGTGAACCCAGGTTGCGAGAAACTGTTCAAATACGCCTCGGGCGAGCTGATCGGCGAGAACGTGGCAAAGCTGATGCCTGCTTCTCAGGCCGTAACTCACGACGGGCACCTGTCGCGCCATCGTGAGACGCGCGTGAAACGGATTATCGGGATGGGGCGCGAGCTCAGCGGGCTGAAGTCCGACGGAGTCGTATTCCCCATGTACCTTTCCGTTGGCGAAGCAGAGATGGCCAACGGCGTTATCTTCGTGGGCATCATCTATGACCTCACGGACAAGAAACGGGCCGAAGAGATGATACTGCATCACCAGAAGCTGGATGCCATTGGCCAACTTTCTGGGGGCATTGCGCATGACTTCAACAATATTCTCAGCGTCATCGGCGGCAATCTCGAGATGATCGCCGCGGTGGAACTACCGCCGGCTGCCCGCCGGGCGGTTGCTCGCGCTCAGGAAGCTGCTGTGCGTGCGGCCCGGATCACTCAGCGCCTGCTTGCTTTTGCGCGCAAGCAGCCGCTGACGCGCCAACCTCTCAACCTCAACAAGGCGCTTGAGGACATGGAGGAGATGCTGCAACGGGCGATTGGCGAGCAGATCCAGGTTCGCATGCACCTGTCAGACGATCCGGGGATCGTGGAGACGGATATCGACCAGTTCGAGACCGCAATCCTGAACCTGGCCGTGAATGCACGCGATGCCATGCCGGATGGCGGCGTTATTGACATCGAGACCGAGGGCGTCAGTTTCGAGGACGAGCCTCGCACAGCACAGGAAGCCCCGCCCGGTGAATACCTGCGTGTTTCGATTTCAGACACAGGCGTCGGCATGACGCCCGACGTATGTGCGCGTGCGATCGAACCGTTTTTCACCACGAAGGAGGTTGGATCCGGGACGGGCCTCGGGCTCAGCATGGTCTACGGTCTGATGAAACAGCTGGGCGGACATGCGCGACTTTATAGCGAAGTGGGGCGCGGCACCCGCGTTAGCCTGTTCTTCCCCCGCGCAGTCGGCGCTGTCACTGCACGCCGAGCCGTTTCTGATCAGACCGTTCGTATGGGTAATGGCGAAACCCTGCTTGTCGTAGAAGACGATCCAGATGTGCGCTTGATCACTGTCTCGCGCCTCGAAAGTCTCGGCTATCGCGTCAAGATCGCGGCGGACGGTCAGAGTGCTCTGGAGGTCTTGGCCCGCGATCGGGATATCACCCTTGCGCTTGTGGATATTGTAATGCCCGGCGGGATGGATGGGCACGCGCTTGCCGACGAAATCGACAAGCGCCTTCCGCAATTGAAAATCATACTGACTTCGGGCTACTCGCCACGCATGGCGAACGCGGGGACGCAGACAGACCGGCCGTTCCTGCCGAAGCCATCGTCACGGACGCAACTGGCGGAAGTTATTCACGACACACTTCATCCGAAGGGGTGATTGGATCTCTCGTTATCCCGACCATGCAACGCCGCTGGCCAGGACATAGCCCTCCCCCCTCACCGTCTGGATCAACTGCGATGCATCTGTGTGCGCGGCGAGCTTCCGCCGCAGGCGACTGACCAGCGTGTCGATGCTGCGGTCGAAGGCGCTCCAGTCATCCTTCCGTGTCACATCGGCGATTGCATCGCGCGAGAGCACGCGATTGGGGCGCTCCACCAAGGCTGCGATGAGATTGTACTCCGCTCCGGTAAGCTCGATGTGATCGCCCGTACTTGTCTTCAGCTCACGACGCGACGGCGTGAGCACGAACGCGTCGAAGCGACACTGGCGCTCTGGCGTGGCGGTATCTCCGGAAGCGACAGGCGGGCGAGCGCGGCGCAGGACGGCGCGCATTCGCGCCAGCAGTTCCCGTAATTCAAACGGCTTGGCGATGTAGTCGTCCGCGCCCACTTCGAGGCCGACCACCCGGTCGATCATCGCGCCCTTCCCGGACAGGATTATGATCGGAATTGTTGTCGTGCGGCGGAGATCGCCAGCCAGAGTCAGCCCGTCACCGCCCGGCATGTTGAGGTCGAGCAGGATCAGGTCGGGCTGGCTGGCGGCGATCTGCGCGCGCGCTTCCGTGACGTTTCCAGCTTCGCGGGTAACATAGCCTTCGGTGGACAGAAAATCCGCCACGGTTTCACGCAAGCCAATGTCGTCATCGACGATGAGAACATATCCTTGGGAAACTGACCCAGACAAACGCCACGCTCCTGCCCGCTGCAGGCCCGTTTCAGGGGCTACGACGTAAACTTAAGGGCCATTGTCCGGAACGGCTGTCAACTCGGGAGTTTGGCGGACGATGTCCAGATGCGTACGTTGGCAAAAAATTGGTGATCAGCTTGGCCGGTCATGATCGAGCAGCACACGTGCGGCGTCGCCCGCAGGATCGTCGTATTGCCCTGATCGGAGAGACCAGATGAATGCCGCGAGACCGCCGAGCGCCAGCACCATAGCGCCCAGGATCATCAGGATAAGGACATCCATCTTACGACCTCCCATGCGATTTGCGGCCACCGGACAGACGGAGCGCATTCAGGGTCACAATCGCCGACGAGGACGACATCGCAATGGCGGCTACCATCGGCGTCGCCCAACCCAGCAGCGCGATCGGGATCGCAATCAGGTTGTAGACTGTTGCAAATGCGAAGTTCTCGCGGATGCGGTGACGGGCCTTGCGGGCGATGGCGATGATGCGGGGAACGGACTGCAGGCTTTCGCCAGAGAATACGCAGTCACTGGCGAGGCGCGAGACATCGACTGCACCACCCGGCGCCAGCGAGGCGTGAGCCATTGCGAGGGCGGCAGCGTCGTTGAGACCATCGCCGACCATCAGAACCTTTGCCCCTGAACGTTCCAGTTCCTGCAGGCGCTGCGCCTTGAACTGAGGCGTGGCTGACGCGCGCCAGTCTGTGATGCCCGCTGCCTGCGCCGCGTGTTCGACACGCCCGGCGCTGTCGCCCGAGAGAAGTTCCACAGACAGGCCCATGGCGCGGAGCTGGTCCACCGCGTCTTTCGCGTCGGGCCTCAGCCGGTCTTCGAACTGGAACATCACCGGATCGGCGCCTTCAATCGCGAACCACAAGTGCGCGCCATCGACACCCTTCACGCCAACAAACTCCGCGCGACCCAGCATCGCCGCACGTCCGTCCACCAGGCCTGTGACGCCACTGCCGCCATGCTCCTCGACGCCTTGCGCAACAGGACCCGCACCCGCGGCGCTTACGATCGCACGCGAGAATGGGTGACGACTTGCCCGCGCCAGTTGGGCGGCCTCCGCGAGTTGATCTGGCGTCGCTCCCGAATCGATCAGAACAGGATCACCGAGGGTCAGCGTGCCAGTCTTGTCGAGGATCACGTGAGTGACTGTTGCGATCCGCTCCAGTGCGTCGCCTGACGACAGAT
>CALRWU020000374.1:0-4084 GCA_943371945.1 Azorhizobium sp. AG788 | reverse complement strand
GGCCGCCGAGCGCATCTTGCCACGGATGAAGCGGTGCTTCGTCTTGTGGCCGCCCGCGTTGAAGAAGATCTCTACCGCAAACGTCTCGCGCAGTTCGCCCTCTTTGAGCGAGCAAAGGTCCGCTGAGAGGTGTTCCGGAAGCATGGGCGATACGCGGTCCGGGAAGTAGGTCGAGTTTCCACGCTTGTAGGCTTCGCGGTCGAGCGCTGTGCCGACACGCACATAGGCGGACACATCAGCGATGGCGACGATGACGCGCCAGCCGCCATGGCCATCGGATTCGGCATAGACGGCGTCGTCGTGGTCGCGAGCGTCTTCCGGGTCGATGGTGATCAGCGGAATGCGGGTGAGGTCTTCACGCGGCGACTGAGCCGGCCTGGCCTTGTTGGCTTCGTTGACGACGGCTTCGGGAAACTCATCCGGCACGCCATGCGTGTGCATCGCGATGATGGAGGCTGCGCGCGGATCGTCCAGACGGCCGAGAATCTCGATCACGCTGGCGCGGCGCGGACCATAGCCGCGAGCAGGCCGCGCCTGGATGCGGACGAGATCGCCGTCGGTCGCATCCTTGGCGTCTGATCGCTCGACGATGAACTCGCTTTTTTCCTTGCGCGAAGTCGGCTCGACCGTGCCGCCATGACGGTTGGCGCGATAGACACCGATCAGCGAAGTCTCGGGCGTCGCGTCGACCTTCCGGATCGCGCGAGCGCGCCAGATGCCATCGCGTCCCTTTTCGATCTTGCAAAGCGCACGCTCGCCGACGCCCAGCGCCAACGGGATGCCGCCCTTACGGTGGTTTGCGCCCGAGGGGCCGGTGAACATGATGTCCGGTCCGAAAGGACCGTCCCTGCCCATGGCGCGGCCGATCAGTTCGCCATCGCGGTCGATGCGCTCGAACTTCACAATGCCAGTCGGCGGCGGCATTTCGGCCGGCGAGAACGCTCGCTTGGCTGTGCGCACCAGTGCGCCTTCGGCCTCAAGCTCGTTCAGGATCCGGCGCAATTCGGGCCGGTGTTCAACCGCAACATCAAGGCCGCGCGCGATATCGCGCTTTGCGCCGAGGTGCGGATTCTTTTCGAGATAGTCGAGAACCATCTCACGGGTGGGCGGCCCCCCAGTCGCGGGAGCGCGCGGGGGGCGGGGTGGTCGGCTCATGCCTTCTCTTTTGTCGCCTTCTTGGCGGGTTTGGATTTTGCCGGCGCCTTCTTGGCGGGGGCTTTCTTCGTGGTCGTTGATTTCGTTTCTCCAGTGGATTTAGCGGCAGCCGCTTTCCCAGTTGCTTTCTTGGGGGCTGCCGCTTTGGCCGCGGCCTTCTTCGCGGGCTTCCTGCCCTTCGATTTTGTGGAAGGTGCGGCGGCTGCGCGGGCGTCGACCAGCTCGATCGCTTGTTCAAGCGTGATAGTGGCTGGGTCTGCGCCGCGTGGGATGTTCGCGTTGATCATCCCATGCTTCAGATAGGGACCGAATCTGCCGGAAAGAAGGCGGATCGGCTCACCATCCGTATGATTTCCCATTTCCCGTAGCGGCGGGGCGGCCTGGCCGCGTCCGCGACCCGCGCCTTTTCCGGCGCGCTTCTCGGCAATGAGCGTGACCGCGCGGTTGATCCCGATCTCGAAGAGCTCGTTCACATCCGGCACGTTCGCGTAGGTCTTGATGTGCTGCACATAGGGGCCATAGCGCCCGAGATTGGCGACGATGGGTTCGCCATCCTCCGGGTGCTTGCCCACTTCGCGCGGCAGCGACAGGAGTTTGAGACCCTGTTCAAGGTCGAGATCCGGCACCGACCATCCGTTTGGAATGGACGAGCGCCGTGGCTTTTCGCCCTTCTCGATCGGATCGGGGCCAAGCTGCACATAGGCGCCGAAGCGACCGTTCTTCAGCAGGACGGGGATGCCATCGGGGTTATTGCCCAGCACCTTGCCGTCCGGCGGGATATCGCTGTTGCCCTGCTTGTCGCCGCCGAAGGGGCGGGTGAAGCGGCACTCGGGATAGTTCGAGCAGCCGACGAACGCGCCGAACTTGCCGAGCTTTAGCGAGAGCTGGCCCGTGCCGCAGGTCGGGCACACACGCGGATCGACCGCGTTGCCGTCCGCGTCGTTGCGCGGCGGGAAGAGGTACGGCCCCAGCACGTCATTGATCGCATCGATCACATTGGTAACGCGCAGCTCTGACGTCGCGCCGATCGCGGCCGAGAACTCGGTCCAGAAGTCGCGCAGGAAGTCCTTCCACGCCAGCTTGCCGTCCGACACGAGGTCGAGCTTTTCTTCCAGCGCTGCGGTGAAATCGTATTCCACGTACCGCGCGAAGAATTTCTCGAGGAAGATGGTGACCAGGCGGCCTTTGTCTTCCGGATAAAAGCGCTTCTGTTCCAGCTTCACATAATCGCGGTCGATCAGCGTGGACAGCGTGGAGGCGTAGGTGGATGGGCGGCCGATGCCGAGTTCTTCGAGGCGCTTCACCAGCGAGGCTTCCGAATAGCGCGGCGGCGGCTCGGTGAAGTGCTGCGTGTGAAGGGCTTCGACAAGCTTCGGCGTATCGCCCTGGCTGATCGGCGGCAGGCGGCCGCCATCCTCGTCGTCGCTCTCGTCCTTGCCTTCCTGATACAGCTTCAGGAAGCCGTCGAACTTGATGACCTGTCCTGTCGCACGCAGCACGGCGCGGCCATCATTTGAAGGCATTTCGACAGTCGTGCGCTCGATAAGCGCCGCTTCCATCTGCGAGGCGACGGCGCGTTTCCACACCAGCTCGTACAGCCGCGCCATGTCCGGCTCCATCGACACATCGCCGGGGCGACGGTTGAAGTCGGTTGGGCGCACGGCCTCGTGGGCTTCCTGCGCGTTCTTGGCTTTCGACGTGTAGCGGCGCGGACCGTCGGGCAGGTATTCCTTGCCATAGTTGCGGCCGATGGCGCTGCGGGCTGCGGCGTAGGCTTCTTCCGCCATCTGCACGCCGTCGGTACGCATGTAGGTGATCAGGCCGACCGTCTCGCCATCGATCGAGATGCCTTCATAGAGGCGCTGTGCGATCTGCATCGTGCGGCTGGCCGAGAAGCCGAGCTTGCGCGCGGCTTCCTGCTGGATCGTCGATGTGGTGAAGGGCGGCGGCGGATTGCGGCGATGCGGCTTGGCCTCGACCGAGGCGACTTTGTAGCTGCCAGCCTTGACGGCGGCGAGGGCGCGCGCGGCGCTCTCCGCATTCGGCAGCGAGAACTTCGTCAGCTTCTGTCCATCGAGCTCGGTGAGCCGCGCTTCGAATTCGGAGCCATTTACGGCCAGCCTGGCGGCGACGTCCCAGTATTCCTGGCTGATGAACCGTTCGATCTCGATCTCGCGGTCGACGATGATGCGCAGCGCTACAGACTGCACACGGCCCGCAGAACGCGTACCCGGCAGCTTGCGCCACAGCACGGGCGACAGCGAGAAGCCCACCAGATAGTCGAGCGCGCGGCGGGCGAGATATGCATCCACCAGCTGCTGGTCGATCTGGCGCGGGTTCTCGATCGCTTCCGTCACCGCCTTCTTGGTGATGGCGTTGAACGTCACGCGCTGGATCGTCTTGCCCTTCAGCACCTTGCGGTTGTTGAGCGCTTCCAGCACGTGCCACGAGATCGCTTCACCCTCGCGATCAGGGTCGGTTGCGAGGATGAGGCCGTCGGCCGTCTTCATCGCATCCGCGATATCCTTGACGTGTTTTGCCGACTTCCCGTCGATGTCCCAGGACATCGCAAAGTCATCGTCCGGACGTACGGAACCGTCCTTGGAGGGCAGGTCGCGGATATGGCCGTACGAGGCCATCACCTTGTACCCGGGGCCCAGGTACTTGTTGATGGACTTGACCTTACCAGGCGACTCTACGACGACGACCTGCATTTTTCCTCGTGTTTTCAGGGTGTTTGTGGGAAGATGCGGCGGGAAGGTGAGGGCCAAGGCCTAGAATGTCAATTCGCCCAACCATGACGCTCGGCCTCTCCCCCGTAGGGGGAGATAATTTGCAGGATGTGAAGATGGGGGGCTGGGGAGCCAGTTTTCGCTACCCCGAGAGCCCGCGCTCGTCCTTCGACGGACGCCGCTTCGCGGCTGCTCAG
>CALRWU020000373.1:0-4084 GCA_943371945.1 Azorhizobium sp. AG788 | reverse complement strand
GAGCGGCGGTCCGCGTGCGAACGCGAGACCCCCTCCGGCATGCGCGTGAAGAACGCGCATGCCACCTCCCCCAGTCGCACAGCGACTGAGGGAGGCAAGGCGCCGGGGCCTGTTGCCTCCACCGGCGCAGCCGGGGGAGGTGGCGCGCTGCGAAGCAGCGTGACGGAGGGGGAAGCTGCGCGCGTTCATTAGCTCGCGTTGGCTGATGCCGAAGCGTTCGCGGATGTGGTCGACATAGGAGTCGACGATCGCGCTCATGTTGCGGAAGGCGTACGCGAAGTCGCGCAGGCGTTTCTGTGTGCAGGACCAGTCTGTCGAGGGCGGGAAGACTTCAAGCGCAACGCCTCGGGGATGCCAGCCGATGCGGCGGTAGGCTTGTCGCCAGAGCGCGTAGTCGAGGCGGGCTTCGGCGAGAGCGAGGAGCAAGGCGAAGCGGTCGCGGATGCTCTGGCTGGCCTGGGAGGCGGTCGCAGCTTTCCGCGCGCTGGTCATCGCGAGGATGACCAGCGTCCAGAAGCTGAGCATGACTCCCATCAGGGCGGGGACGTCACGCAGCAGCCACAGAGGGAAGCTCCGACGTTTCATGGGCGCCATTGTAAGCGCGCTGGGAGGTCGGCCGGTTTGCGGTGTGGATTCCCGCATATTTTTGCGGGCAAGTGGTTGAGAGTGTTGCGGAAGATTTCTCTGTATCCGCCGAGTCTGCACGCCCGGCTTCCAACAAAAAGGGGTGTAACTTTTGACGCGATCAGCGTTGAGAGACTCACCCCCACCTGACCTCCCCCTTTCAGGGGGAGGGACCAGCGATGCAACGCCGCCCTTTAATGCGAGGTAAGTTGGCGCAGCAGGGCTCCTCCCCCTGAAAGGGGGAGGTCAGGTGGGGGTGTGGTCGGGCTTGGGGAATCGATGATTGGGAAGCCGCGCCGCTGACGCGACGCGTTGCCGGGCGGGAGCCTGGCGGTCCCGCTCGGCCTAGTCGAACATCTTCGAGATGGACTCGTCGTTGGCGATGCGGCGGATGGCTTCGCCGATGAGAGGCGCGAGGGAGATGGTGCGGATCTTTTTCGCTTTGGCGACGGCCTCGGGGGCCTGGATGGTGTCGGTGATGACCAGCTCCTTGAGCTGGGACTTGTCGATGTTGGCGGCGGCGCCGTTGGAAAGCACGCCGTGGGTGACGTAGGCGGCGACTTCCTTCGCGCCTTTCTTCAGGAGTGCTTCGGCGGCGTTGATGAGCGTGCCACCCGAGTCCGTCATGTCATCGACCAGAATGCATTTGCGGCCTTCGACATCGCCGATGATGTTCATCACTTCGGACTCGCCCGCTTTCTCGCGTCGCTTGTCGACGATGGCGAGGTCTGTGTTGAGGCGACGGGCGAGGGCGCGGGCGCGGACGACGCCGCCGATGTCTGGCGAGATGACCATCAGGTCCTGGCTGCCGTACTTCTTGAGAATGTCGTCGGCCATTTCGGGCTGGGCAAAGAGGTTGTCGGTCGGCTTGTCGAAGAAGCCCTGGATCTGGGCGGCGTGGAGGTCGACGGTGACGACGCGGTCGGCGCCGGCGGTGGTGATGAGGTTGGCGACGAGCTTGGCGGAGATCGGCGTGCGGCCGTCGGTTTTGCGGTCCTGACGCGAATAGCCGAAATAGGGGATGACGGCGGTGATGCGGCGGGCGGAGGCGCGCACCAGCGCATCCATCGTGATCAGCAATTCCATCAGGTGGTCGTTGGCGGGGGCCGACGTGGACTGGATCACGTAGACGTCCTGGCCGCGGACGTTCTCGTTTACCTTCACGAAGACTTCGCGATCCTTGAAGGTCTTCACCTCGGTATCGGTGAGACGCATGTCGAGGCGGTCGGCAATTTTCTGGGCCAGCAGGCGGTTGGAGTTGCACGAGATGAGTTTCATCTGCCCGCTCTCTCAAAATGCCGCCCCTGTTCGTACTGAGCAGGGGGCTCCCTCGGCGTCACGCTTCTGTCGCAGAATCGATCCCGCCGCAATCGCGGGACGTGATGAATCCACCGAGTTGTCTGGGGAGTGTTTTCGCAGCCACCTGCGAACCTAAATGCCGCAGATTGGCAATTGGGCAGAGGTGAACGTGTTGTTGCAACTGGGGTTTCGCGGGATCAGCCGAGCAGCATGATGCCGGTCATGTTCCGCCCGCAGTCGCGGTCGCCCGCCTTCACGGAATAGCGATGCGAGAAATAGCTTTCTGGCTGGGTGAGCGTGTCGTCTGTCAGCGCGTCCATGTGGGCGACGCCGAGGCGGGCAAGGCGGCCGAGGCAATAGCGCTTGAGGTCGAAGAACTGGCGGTCGTCTGTTCCGGGCTCGAACAGGGTTTCGGCCCAGGGCGTCATGTCGAGGACGGCGTCGGCGAGGTCGGGGCCGACTTCGAAGGAAGATTGTGACAGGCAGGGGCCGACGCCCGCGGCCATCTTCGACGGGTCGCCGCCGATCTGGCCCATGGCTTCGACCGCGGCTTCGATCACGCCGTTGACGGCGCCACGCCAGCCGGCGTGGATGGCGGCGATGACCCCGTTGTGCGGGTCGCAGATCACGATCGGCGCGCAGTCGGCCGCGAGCACGCCGAGGAGAAGGCCGGGACGTTTGGTGACGAGTGCGTCGCATTCGGGGCGGTCGTTGGGATCGAACGCCTTGTCCGCGATGACAGCTTTTGCGGAGTGGATCTGGCGCGGGCTCGCGAGCTTTTCCAACGGGGCGCCGAGGGCGTGGCAGACGCGGCGGCGGTTCTCGAGAACCTTTGCTGGATCGTCGCCAGAGCCGGGTCCGCAGTTGAGCGACTTGTAGACGCCAGTGGAGACGCCGCCGACACGGCCGAAGAAGCCGTGGCGCACGTGCATGGAGAAGCGCTTCAGCGCCGGGACTTCTTCGTAGGGCGGGCGAGTATCGATCATCGGGAAAAAGCTATCATGACTCGTCAGAAGCCCGGAGGCGTTTCGGCGCCGGGCGGCGAGAGGCAGGCGACCTTGAAGCGGGTTCCCATTTCACTGGGCGAGACGAGTTTTTCGACGGCGGCGCGGATTTCGGCGGTGTGATCCGGGTTGATGCGCTGGAGGTTCTCCATGCGCTGGCGGGCGCCGAGGCGGGCGAGGAAGTGCTGCTGCGTGACCGGGCCGTGGACCGCCAGCTGGTTCTGGCCGCAGAGGCGGACGAGGCGAGGGAAGTCGACATCGGCGGTGAGGTCGGTGGCGCCCGGATCGGATAGGGGCGGCACCTGACGGCCGGACGCGTAGGCGCGCAGCGTATCGGTTGGGGAATGATCGTCCGGGCCGTAGTCGATCACCAGCGCGCGGCCAGGGTGTTCCCGGAAGCGACGGGCAATGGCATCGGTGAAGCTTTCGAGCGCGGGCGCGGCCTCGACCTGGTCGCCGATCGGGGTGAGGTGGGGTGGAAGTTCGGCGGGCGGGCCTATGCCAAAAGCAAGGTAGCCGGCGCGGTCGACGCCGACCTGGCGTTCGCGCCATCCGGCGCCATCGCGCACGAACTGGCGGATGGCGAGGCAGTCGAGGAATTCGTTGGCGAGGATGATGGACGGACCGTGCGGCACGGCATCGAGATCGTCATACTGTTGCGGGTTGTAGCGGCCGAGGCGCGCGGACTGTTCCTCGCGCAAGGCCGGGCTGGCTTCGACGAGCGCGATCTGGGCTGCGTCGAGGAAGCCGGGGACGGAGGCGGCGGCGCGCAGGGCGTCGGCCATCATCACACCGCGGCCGGGGCCGAGTTCGATGAGATGGAAGGGTGTGGGTTTGCCGAGCGCCATCCATTCGTGAGCGGCCCACAGCCCGATGAGTTCACCGAAGACCTGCGAAGTTTCGGGTGCGGTGGTGAAGTCGACATTCAAGGCGGGGCGCGTCGCGTAATATCCCGCGCGCGGGTCGTGCAGGCACATGAGCATGTAGAGCGAGACCGGCATCGGTCCGTTGACGCGGATGGCGTCGATGATCCTCGTTCGGAGGTCCGTCATTGCGCGATCCTGCGCAGAACGCTCACGCCGCCTTCGCTTCGCCGCCTGGGGCGCCACTACGGGTTGCGCGCCAGATCAGGAAGGCGCCCGCGAGGATCATCGGGA
>CALRWU020000372.1:0-4092 GCA_943371945.1 Azorhizobium sp. AG788 | reverse complement strand
GCGGCGAGGTCTTGCTGGTGCGCCGACCGCCCAGTGGGTTGCTGGGCGGTATGATGATGCCGCCGACGAGTGCGTGGAGCGAAGAGAAGGGCGAGGCGTTTGAAGGTGCGCCGGGGGCGTTCGACTGGAAGCGGGTTGGTGAGGTGCGTCACGTGTTCACGCACTTCGCGTTGAGGCTCGATGTGTGGACGGCTGAGGCGAGTTCAGCGGAGACCGTCGAGGGCGAGTGGATAGCGCATGAAGATGCGTTGGCCGCATCGCCAACGGTCGGGCGCAAGGCGTTGGCGCTCGTTCTCGGATCTACGGCGAAGCGGCGTTGAGGCAATCGGCCCGACGTGATCGTGCTTCGACGGACGGTCCGCGTTGCGGACCTGCTCAGCATGAGCGCTAGGTTGGCGGTTTTCTCGAAGGGCCAGCGCGGACTTACGGGCCCATCAACACGTTTGCATACCTGCCGCGCAGAACCTTCTTGTCGATCTTTCCCGTCGCCGTTAGCGGCACCGAAGCGAAGATGATCTGGTCGGGCTTCCACCACTTCACGATGTGGGGTTCGAGATAGGCGTAGACATCGTCGGCTGTGAGGCTCTCGCCTTCGTGGCTTTCGATGACGAGAACAGGACGTTCTTCCCATTTGGGATGGGGCACGCCGACGACGGCGGCGATCTTCACGCCGGGGCAGGCGACGGCAATGTTCTCGAGGTCGATGGACGAAATCCACTCGCCGCCGGATTTTATGACGTCCTTCTTGCGATCGGTGATGCGCATGAAGCCGTGCGTGTCGATAGTGGCGATGTCGCCGGTGTCGAACCAGCCATCGGCGCCGGTCGCGTCTGCGTCCTTGCGGAAGTAGCGCTGGATGGTCCACGGGCCGCGCACGAGGAGCGCCCCGGAGGCTTCGCCATCCCACGGCAGATCATTGCCGTCGTCATCGACGATCTTGAGATCGATGCCGAATTGCAGACGGCCCTGACGCGTCCAGATCGCTTCGTCCATCGCCTCTTCGCCGCCTTCGGCCAGCGAGGGCGTTGGCGTGGCGACGACGCCCAGGGGGCAGGTTTCGGTCATGCCCCAGATCTGGAGAACGCGAACGCCGTATTGCTTCTTGAAGGTCTCGGCCATGGCGCGCGGAACGGCGGAGCCGCCGATGACGACACGCTGGAGCTTGCCGGGCGTTTGTCCGTTTTTTTCGAGCCAGGCGAGGTACATGGTCCAGATGGTCGGAACGCCGCCTGAGAAGGTGACGCCTTCATTGACGATGAGTTCCTGCAGGCTGGCGCCATCCATCTTGTCGCACGGCATGACGAGCTTGCAGCCGTTGATCGGCGCGGCGAAGGGAATGCCCCAGGCGGTGGCGTGATATAGCGACGAACAAGGCAGGACGACGTCGAAGGCATCGAAGCCGAATGCGCCAGCGAGGCCTGAGGCCATGGCATGCAGGACGACGGCGCGGTGAGAATAGAGCACGCCCTTGGGATCGCCGGTGGTGCCCGATGTGTAGCAGAGGAAGGCGCCGAGGTTCTCGTCGACTTGCGGCCAGGCGATCTGGTCGCTCTCTTTGGCGATGAGCACTTCGTAGCTGTGGGCGTTGACCGAGCCCGGGGTGGTGCGCTGCTCGTCGGACAGCATGATGAAGGTTTTCACAGTCGTCAGTTGAGGTGCGATACGTTCGACCGTGGCGAGGAAGTTGCGATCGAAGAGGAGGACGCCGCTTTCGGCATGGTTGATCGTGTAGACGATCTGTTCGTCGAACAGGCGCGGGTTGGCGGTGTGCAGGACGGCGCCGATGCCGGGGACGGCGTAGAAGAGTTCGAAATGACGGTGGGTGTTCCAGGCGAGGCTGGTGACGCGGTCGCCGTGTTTGACGCCGAGACGCAGAAGCGCGTTGGCGGCCTGGGCCGAGCGGCGGAGAGCGCCGGCGTAATCGTAGCGCCAGATCGGCTCGTCGACGAGGCGCGAGACGAACTCGCGACGGGCGTGGGCCGAGGCCGCGAATTTCAGGATGTCGATGATCTGCAGCGGCGGCGTCTGCATCAGGCCGGCGGTCATGGGCGTTCCCTAGGATTTTGGCGGGAACTTAGAGCGAGTACGGGCCGGGTGGAAGCGGGCATGCGAATGCGATCCCTGCGGCGGGGCCGAGGGGTGAGTGGGTTGAGGTGGCCTGACCTGCGTTAGATCAGGCGGGGGCTGCGCAACATGAACCGCTGGTTCCGACGTCCTTCGCCAAGTTCAGGATGAGAGTTGGAATCCACGAACCGTTGGGCTGCGGGTGGAGGCCTGAAGCTGCAAGCCGGGACAAGGTTCGCCGTCCGCCCTGGGTACCGACGTTCGTCGGTACGAGCGGGGAGAGGGCTGTGCCTTGTTGGGAGCGCGCGATGCGCGCTGACTGGACCCCGGCCTTCGCCGGGGACGCGGCTCGAGGGCCGCTTCCAGTGGAGAGGCCGGTTGGTTCGGCCTGACGTGTTTCCTGTGTGATATCGTTCGGCGTCGGGAACTGATTTTCGTTCGCGTCATCCGTGTGCCAATCACGGGTGGGGCGGTTGAAGATCGTCGCGAGCATCGAGACGGCGTTGGATACGAGCCAGACAAACGCGCGCAGCATGGCCTCCAGCAAGGGCTGGCGGGTTGATGGGGTCACTACTCCGTATGTGCGCGTTTGTGGACGTGTCATGCCGACGAACATACGGCCGCTCAGGTGGGGGGCGGACGGTGCGACGCGCATTTTTATCTTTGCAGTTCTGCCGTCCTACAGTTTTTTGCGGCAAGCGCCTGAAACTGCTGAAGAAGATTTCTGGCTTTCCGCCGAATCTGCGCGCGGCGCCTTCCAACAAAATGAGGCGTAACTCTCCCGGCGAATGCGAGGAGCACGGTCCCGGTGAGAGCGGCGGTGGCCGCTTCCGCCGGGACCGATCCCGGCGGCGTGTGATCAGGCGCTCGGAGGGAGGCGCAGATCAGGTCATCGCCGCCTTCACGGCCGCGGCCGTGATCGGAATATGCCGCAGGCGCGCGCCCACCGCATTGAAGATCGCGTTGCCGATGGCGGGACCGACGACTGTCGTGGCGGGCTCGCCGAGGCCGACGGGGGCTTCGGTGCTCGGCACGAAGCTGATGTCGAGCTCGGGGACATCGGCGAGACGGAGCGGGGTGTAGGCGTTGAGGTTCAGCGCCTTCACATTGCCGCTCTCGAACTCGGTGCCTTCGTGCAGGGCAAGCGAGAGGCCCCAGAGGGACGCGCCCTGCATCTGCGCGAGCGCGCCATCGGGGTCCACGATGGTGCCGGCGTCGGCAACAAGCGTCAGCTTCTCGACCTTCACATTGCCGGTGGCCTTGTCGACCGTCACGCGCGCGACGCAGGCGACCCAGGTGGGCATGTCACGTTCCTGGCCGAAGGAGGTGGCGAGACCGAGGCCTGTGCCGGCAGGCAGCGTCTGGCCCCAGCCGGCTTTCTCGGCAGCGAGCTTGACGACGTTGGCCTGACGCGATGCGCCGCCGACGGCGTTGGGGGCCGAGCCGGCGTTTGCGCCTTCAGCCTTGAGGAGGTTGATGCGGAACTGCACGGGATCGATCTTCGCCTTGTGGGCGGCCTCGTCCATGAAGCTCTCGAGAGCCCAGTTGGTGAAGCCCGGTCCGACCGAGCGGAGCCAGCCGGGGCGGAAGGTGGCGTTGGCGAGATCGTTGGAGATCGCGCGGACCTTGTGCGCGCCGACCGAATACCAGTGGTTGGCGCCGCTGATGGCGAACGGGTCGAAGGGCACGTCCTTCTCGCCTTTCGGCATGAAGAAAGGCGCCATCACTTCGGTGGGCCAGCCCGCTGCGACGTGCTGCTCCATGGCGATGGGGTTGTTGTCCTTGTCGAAGCCCATCTTGAGCTTCTGCACCGAGGGCGAGCGGACCGAGTCAAACTTGGAGTCCGCTTCGCGATCGAGGACCATCTTCACCGGCTTGCCGACCGCTTTTGCGGCGAGGGCTGCGCCGACCGCGTAGTCGCCATTGAGGCGCCGGCCGAAGCCGCCGCCGAGGCGATAGGTCTTCATGACGATGTCGGTCTCGGGCACTTCGAGGGCTTTTGCCAGCCAGGGGAGAACAAGGCTCTGC
>CALRWU020000371.1:0-4108 GCA_943371945.1 Azorhizobium sp. AG788 | reverse complement strand
GGCGTCAACAAGTTCCGCCTCAACGAAGCCGAAGACGTGCCGGTCCTGAAGGTCGACAACGCCAAGGTCCGCACCATGCAGCTCGACAAGCTCAAACGCCTCAAGAGCGATCGCAACGAGGCTGACGTCGCCGCCGCCCTCGGCGCCATCACCAAGGCCACAGAAACAAACACCGGCAACCTGCTCGAACTCGGGGTCGCCGCCGCCCGCGCCAAGGCGACCGTCGGCGAGATCAGCTACGCCATCGAGAAAGTCGTCGGCCGCCACCAGGCCGTGATCAAATCGATCCAGGGAGTCTACGCCAACGGCATGTCAGCAAAATCAGACAAGGTCGTCACCGCCCGCGCCATGGCCGACGCCTTCGAGAAAGCCGAAGGCCGCCGCCCCCGCATTCTGATCGCCAAGATGGGCCAGGACGGCCACGATCGCGGCCAGAAAGTCGTCGCCTCCGGCTTCGCCGACCTCGGCTGGGACGTCGACATCGGACCTCTGTTTCAGACCCCCGGCGAGGCCGCCCGTCAGGCCGTCGAGAACGACGTCCACATCGTCGCCGCCTCCTCCCTCGCCGCCGGCCACCTCACACTCGTTCCCGAACTCCGCGCCGCCCTCGACAAGGAAGGCCGTGGCGACATCCAGGTCGTCGTCGGCGGGGTCGTCCCGCCGCAAGACTACGACGCCCTCTACGCAGCAGGCGCCGCCGCTATCTTCCCGCCCGGCACGGTCATCGCCGAAGCCGCCGCTGAGCTCCTCGAAAAACTCAAAGGCCCGCTCGGCCACAACTCGAAGAACGCCGCTGCGGGCTGAACATCTCCCCCGCTGGCGCGTACCTCAAATCGCGCTACCTTGCCCGTCAGGGAGAACCGCCATGAAACGCCTGCTTGGAACCCTCGCCTTCCTCGCCCTTGCTGCCTGCGCCACCGCGCCTACCAAATACGCTCCGGCTCTCAAGAGCGACGAGATGGGCTATCGCGAACAGCGCCTCGAGCAGGAACGCTTCCGCGTTACCTTCCGCGCCAATCCTGACCTCAAGGGCCCACAGGTCGAAGACATGGCCCTGCGCCGCGCCGCCGAGCTCACTATCCAGAACGGTTATGAGTGGTTCACGGTCGTCACCCGCAACACCTACGTCGCCGACGGCAGCTACACGCCCAGCGGGCCGACGGTTGGTCTCGGCGGCTTCACCGGCTCGCGCGGTGGTGGCCTCGGCCTGGGTCTCGGCTTCAACATCGGCGGCGACAGCCGCCAGTACGAGTCGACCCTCGAAGTCCTGATGGGCAAAGGCCCGAAACCCTCCGACCCGAACGCCTACGATGCTCGCGCCGTGCTCGCGCGGCCGATGTAGCCGGCAGCAGACGCGGGACTTCCCTCGCTGAGGCGCGATGCGTCTGTTGGGCTTCCTCCCCCTGAAAGGGGGAGGACAGGTGGGGGTGTTCTCACAACGCCCAAGCTGTTTGCGTCTTGTTGCGTCACACCGTAGGAACCGCTCTCCGCCAACACGAGCAAAAACCCACGTGACCACCGACCTCTCCACCCGCGCAAACCTCGGCCGCGCCATCACGCTGATCGAGTCCCGCCGCGCCGACCATCAGGCGCAGGCCCGCACGCTGCTGTCCGAAATCATGCCCCGCACCGGCAAGGCGCAGCGCATCGGCATCACCGGCGTCCCCGGCGTCGGCAAGTCCACCTTCATCGAGAGCTTCGGCACGATGCTCACCGGCCTTGGCCTGCGCGTCGCCGTCCTCGCCGTCGACCCCACCTCGCGCCGCTCGGGCGGATCGATCCTCGGCGACAAGACGCGCATGGCCAAACTCGCCGCCGACGACCGCGCCTTCATCCGCCCCTCGCCCGCTGGCGACACGCTCGGCGGCGTCTCCCGCAAGACCCGCGAGACCATGCTGGTTTGCGAAGCCGCGGGCTACGATGTGATCCTGGTTGAGACAGTCGGCGTCGGCCAATCCGAGACGGTCGTCGCCGACATGGTCGACTTCTTCCTCGTCCTGATGCTTCCCAACGCGGGCGACGAACTGCAGGGCATCAAGAAGGGCGTGCTCGAAGTCGCAGACCTCATCGCCGTCAACAAGGCCGACATCGACGCCAATGCCGCCAAGCGCGCCGCCCGCGCCTACGAGATTGCCCTCCACATCATGGAACAGGTCGACCCGGACTGGTCGCCGCCGGTCCACACGGTTTCCGGGTTTTCCGGCATGGGCCTTGAGGAACTCTGGGCGGCCATCGAACTCCACCGCAAGAAGACCGAAGCCTCCGGTTCCCGCGCCCGCCGCCGCGCGGGTCAACAGGTAAGATGGCTGGATACGCTGATCCAGGACGGTCTGACTGACCGGTTCCTTGCCCGCCCGGAGGTCGCCGCCAACCTCGCCGGCATCCGACAGGATGTCGCATCCGGCCTGATCCCGGCCTCTTTGGCCGCCGACGCCCTGTTGGCGCTCGCTTTCGGCAAGGCCTGAGCGCCACTTTAAGCCGCCCACTTAAGTTGCTTGTAATGCGGTACGCTTATTGCCCGCCACAGCGGCTCGGGTAGAGGTGAGACATTCGAATCGGGAGGCAACGGCCCATGCTCGGCCGTATCGGGAAACTGGCGCGGATGCTCGGCATCCTGGCGGCGTGGGGCTTCGCGGCCCTGCCTGCGCACGCGGATAATTCCGGGAAGCCAATGACCTTCGAATGGGGCGTCGTCTACGGCGACACCCCCGCCATCTTCGCCGACGGCGACTTCACCCCAGACACCCCCGCCGCCCTCAAATCCTTCCTCACCCGCTCGGGCCAGCCAACGCGCGACCGGATGATCTACTTCAACTCGCTCGGCGGCGATCTCAGCGCCGGCATGGAAGTCGGCAAGCTCGTCCGCAAGGCCGAGCTCAATACCGGCGTCGCCCGCAATTCCCGTGACCCCGGCCAGGCCAACCTGATCGACCTCGACTTCAACAGCCGCGTCTATCCCGGCCACTGCGTCTCCGCCTGCTCGCTCGCCTTCCTTGGCGGAGTAAAGCGCGAAGTGAAACCCGGCTCCATCTTCGCCGTCCACCAGGTCAGCATGAACTGCGTCGACAAGCGCAAGGCGCTGAAATCATATCCATGGGTCGCGATGCCGGGCGTGAACTATTGCCCCGACCTCAACGAAGCGCTCACCATGATGCAGGTCGCGAACGGCGTGGTCGTCGAATACGTCCGCTCGATGGGCGTTGACCCGATCTTCCTGACCGAGATGTCGCGCGCCGGTCCCGAGGCGATCAACACGCTGCCCGAAGACAAGCTCCGCGAGTACCGCATCATCTACGAATTCCGCACCGAGTCCTGGGAATTCCAGACCGACGCGCAAGGCCAGTTCTTCCTGCAATATCTCCACGGCGACCAATGGCGCCGCGACAAGGTCGAGATCTACTGCAACCGCACCAACGCGCCCCGCCTCTATCTCTGGCTCGTGCATGACGTGAATCGCGCCAACGGCCCCATCGACGGCCAGAAGATCGCGGATCTCGCCGCTAGGGGCATCACAGCTTTCTGGCAGATGGACGCGCAGACGCCGGATGGCTTCGCCGACGTGCGCTCGATCGCGCTTCAGCCCTACGAGATCATCGACCCACCCAAGCTCACAGAGCGGGGCCACGTCGCGCTGACCATCGACCTAACGCCCCGCTTTCTCGACGTGCTCTCCGGCGCCGCGCGCTTCCAGATCGTCACCACCGAACCCGATGGCCAGACCGGACAGGGCTTCAACCTGATCACGATGAACCTCGACCGCGACAAGCTGTCGGGTATTGTCCGCTCCTGCCGCTAGCCGCTGGACGCACCCGATGACTGACCAAATGACCTGGCGCGCCGGCGGTTGTCACTGCGGCGGCGTCCGTTTCGAAACGCTCCTGCCTGACGAAATCGAGGTCGACGACTGCAACTGCTCGATGTGCGCCCGCACCGGCTTCCTGCACATCATCGTCCCCTCCGTGCGCTTCCGCCTCACGGCCGGAGAGGACAAGCTCACCACCTACATCTTCAACACCGGGGTTGCGAAACACCTGTTCTGCAGCGTCTGTGGGGTGAAATCGTTTTACGTCCCGCGCTCCAACCCCGATGGGTTCAGCGTTAACTACCG
>CALRWU020000370.1:0-4118 GCA_943371945.1 Azorhizobium sp. AG788 | reverse complement strand
CGCAGCAGCACGCGCTCTTCGCTCAGTTCCTGGCGCCACACCATGATGGCTTCGAACGTCAGCGGGCTCTCGCACAGGCCGCGGATCATCGCGTCGCGACCGGCCTCGATGCGCTTGGCGATCGCAATCTCGCCCTCGCGCGACAGCAGCTCGACCGAGCCCATCTCGCGCAGGTACATGCGCACGGGATCGTCCGTGCGGTCGTAGCGATCCTTGGTGGTGGTCGCGAGCGCGGTGGACTTGGAGCGGGCCGGGCTTCCGCCCTCCTCGCCGTCTTCGTCCTCTTCCTTTTCCTGCTCGCGCTCGGAATCTTCCACATCGTCTTCGGACTCGACGACGTTGATGCCCATCTCCGAGAGCTGGGACATGATGTCTTCAATCTGCTCGGACGAGTTCTGGTCCGACGGCAGAACCTTGTTCAGCTCATCGTACGTGACGAATCCGCGGGCTTTCGCCTGCTTGATGAATTTCTTCACCGTGGCGTCGTTCATGTCGAGCAGCGGGCCGTCGGACGAATCCGGGGCTGTCTTCTTCTTCGCCGCTGCTTCTGCTTTCGCCATTCCGTCTCTCCGCAGACCCTGTTTGTCAGTCCGGCCTTCCGTGGCCGTCTCGACCTTCGCCGGCTGGGCTTTCGCCGTACCGGTCTTGTCGCTCCCGTTTTTCGACGGGGGCTCTTTGGCTACAACCGGCTTGACCCCGGGTGGGCTCGCAACCGGCTTGGCTGCCGCCTTGGGAGGCGCGCCTTTATCCGGCTGGGTCTTGGCTGCAACTGGCTTTGGCGCCGCAGCCGGCTTTGCCCCCACCTTGGCCGCAGTCTTGGCGGGCTCAGCCTTCTTCGAATCCTTCTTCAGCTCCGCCTTGGCGGGCTGTGGCTTGGCAGCAGGCTTGTTCTTTGCGCCGGCCTTTGCCTGTTGGGCTTTGGCCGTGGGCTTGTTGGGCGTTTTGCCCTTTGCAGCCTGCGCAGTTTTTGCCTTGTTCTTCAGATCAGTCTTCAGAGCGTTTTGACTCCATAGCGGCCCCCATTCCCCCGATGGCGTTTCTCAGATCCTGAGCCCCATCGCTGGCAGGTGACGTAATCGCTTCATCCACCACTGACCGGCTAGCGCTGCGCCGTTCGATGACTTTCTGCATGATCCTGGCCTGGTGGGCGGCGCTCATGATCTCTACGCCTTCCTCGTCAGCCCGTATCGTCGCCTGCATTTCGGCTACCAGCGTCCTTGCGACGGGAAACCGCCCCATAGCGTCAAGCCAATCGCGGCCCTCGTTCGAACGAGGATCCATCGGTTGCCCGACCGGGAAGGTTTCCAAAAGCTCGACAGCCCGCTTGCGGCCAAGGCTACGTAAATGGGCTGCAACCGTAGGCCGGTCAAGCATTTCGGTGTTGTCGTAAACGTAAAACGCCGCGTCCCGGATCGCGGAAACGTCCGGATCCTCGAAGACAGCCCGGAACAGGACCTCGCGGCCGTGCTCCATTAACTGGGGACTCTCGAGCGCCCGCACAACCATCCGGAGCCCCGCCAGACCCGTCGGACCCGGCGATACCCCTTTCTTCCCGACAGTTGCCGTAACGGAAGATCCATTCGGGGCCCAGGCGCTTCGCGTACCGCGTGCATGCCAGTACAGCCGGTCCCGGAGCTCGCGCTCATAGGCTTTCTTGACCCCGGGATGCTTGATCAGGTTCACAGCGGCCATAAGCCGCGCCTCGAATCCGGCCTTTCGCTCGGGGGTATCGAGCGGTTCAGCCTCCAGCTCGCGCATCCACAGGAGGTCGACCAGCGGCCTCGCCCCCGCCAGCATCTCCCGCATGACGCCGGCCCCGCGCACCCGCACCACGTCGTCCGGGTCCATCCCGTCCGGCAGCAGCACAAAGAACAGCGTCTTGCCGGGCTCGATCAGCGGCAGCGCCCGGTCGCAGGCCCGCCACGCCGCCCGTATCCCCGCCGCATCCCCATCAAAGCACAGGATCGGCTCGGGCCCCGCCCGCCACAGCAGGTCCAGCTGGTCCTCGGTCAGCGCCGTACCCAGCGGCGCCACGGCCGACCCGATCCCCGCCTCCGCCAGCGCAATCGCGTCGACATAGCCCTCGGTGACGATCAGCCCGCGCGAGGCCGGGCCTTCCTTGATCTTCGCCAGCTCCTCGCGCGCCGCCATGTAGCGGTAGAGCGTCCGGCCCTTGTGGAAGAGCGGGCTGTCCGAGGAGTTGAGGTATTTCGGCTTTCCGTCGGGATCGAGCGTCCGCGCCCCGAACGCGATCACGCGCTCCGAATGATCAGTAATCGGAAAGATCACCCGGTTCCTGAACCGGTCCCAGGGCTGGCGAGATTTGCCATCGGCGCCCTCCTCCGGCTGCACCACCAGCCCCGCCTCGATCAGTTCCTCGACTGACGCGCCTTCCTTGGTGAGATATTCGAACAGCGTTCGCCATCCGTCTGGCGCAAAGCCGATCCGGTGGCGCGCCCAGGCGTGCTCGTCGAAGCCACGCTTCTGCAGATACTCCCGCGCCTCCCGTCCGCCCGGCCGCAGCAGCTGCATTTCAAAGAAGGCACAGGCCTTCTCCACCCACTCGATCAGCGTCGTCCGCCGCCGGTATTGCTGCTGTTCCGCCGCCGACTGCTTGGGCAGCTCCAGCCCATAATCCCGCGCCAGCTTCTCGACCGCTTCGGAGAAAGTCAGCCGCTCCGTCTCGACGAGAAACGTGATCGCATCACCCGACTTCTGGGTCGAAAAGCATTTGTAGAAACCGCGATCGTCATGGACGTAAAAGCTCGGCGTCTTCTCGCTCGAAAACGGCGACAGCCCGACCCAGTCCTTGCCCCGCTTCTTGAGCTGGACTTTTTTCCCAACAACGTCCGACAGTCGCACCCGCGACTTCAACTCGTTGAGAAATTCCTCCGGGAAACGCATGGCTGGCTAACGGCTCTCTGGTCAGGTCCGGCGCTACAGTCGCCACGCGCCCCGCGCCAGCGACCCACCGCCTGATCCTGTGGACCATTATACAGGAAACTGTGCCCTGATTCGCGAGAAACAACCGCGCCACTGCTAAACGCCTGATTTCAGGCCGATCGCCGCCCAAACGCAAAGAGCGCCGTCTTGCGACAGCGCTCTCCACTCGGTCAAAGTCCGTCGGAGGGCTTCTGACCAGTCTGTTATCGCGGCATCGGCCTGTAGGCCGCAGCGCGCGCACGTTCCGCTTCAATCTCGGTGAGATCGAAATCAGGCGCCGCAGCGTCGTATCCGTCCCATCCGCTGCTGCGATAATAGTCGCCACGCACGCCAGCGTCGGCCGAGCTGTAATCGGACAGCGCGGTCTCGATCTCGCGCCGCTGCTTCTCGTGATTGCGGACGATCACCACAGCGCCGCCGCGGCGAATGTTTTCCGCGTAGACTTCGGCGTCTTTCTTGTCGACGCCTTCATGGGTCAGCGCGCCGACGATGCCGCCGACAATACCGCCCGTCGCCGCGCCAACCGCAGCACCAGCCGCGGTCGACGCCAGCCATCCGGCCGCCACGACCGGACCAAGGCCCGGGATCGCCAGCATGCCGAGACCAGCCAGAAGGCCTGCTCCGCCGCCGATCAGGCCGCCGGTGGTCGCGCCCTTTCCGGCGCCTTCGACGCGATCGTCCTTGCCGTCGAGATCGTCATCCTTCATGCCGTCGCGCTTCATCCCATCGCGCGATCCGGCAAGACGATCATGGTGGATGCCCTTGTCGTCATACCAGCCCTCGCGGTTGTTCGCGACGATGCTGATATCGCTTTCGTTGACGTCCATCGCCTTGAGCCGGTCGACTGCGCGCAGCGCATCAGCCGGGCGATCAAACAGCCGTACAATCGTGTCTGCCATTGATGTGTTCCTTCGGATCTGAGTGTGGGGAGATCAGGGCGTGCGGGTCGTGACATTGCCCTGGTAGTCGACGACGACGGCGACGCTCGCGCCGTTCATCATCGCGCTGCCCAGCCATGTGCCGTCGGCGGCCTTCGTCAGCGCCGTGACGTCGGAGTATCCGGCCTTGGTGATCTGCTCGCGGGCCTGATCTTCCGTGAAGGAAGTTGCGCCCATCGCCGGCGCTTCGGCCTGCCGCTCGGCAGCAGACTCTTCGGTCGCGACGGCTGGGTTGGT
>CALRWU020000369.1:0-4124 GCA_943371945.1 Azorhizobium sp. AG788 | reverse complement strand
GAAGGGCTATCAGCTGGCTCCGGCCTCGTCGGCGGCGGGCGTCGTTACCCGCCCATGACGGGTAGGGGCGTGAGCGATACGGGGCCGCAGCATCAGGCCCAGCCGCTTCAGGGCGGCCGCGACCCTTCTCTCTACCGCCCCAATGTCGGCATCACGATCTTCTCGCGCAGAGGTCATGTCTGGCTTGGCCGGCGCACGGGCGTCCGCAAGGACGACACACGCTATGCCTGGCAGATGCCACAGGGTGGCATTGATCGCGGCGAGACGCCGTCACAGGCAGCCCTGCGCGAACTCGGCGAGGAAACCGGACTTGCGCCCGATCAGGTCGAACTGCTCGAAGAGCTTGAGCCGTGGCTGTTCTACGACTTCCCGCCAGCGCTTAAGGCCAAGTTGACCGGACCATTTTACGGCCAGCGCCAGAAATGGTTCGCCTACCGCTTCATCGGGTCGGATACGGATTTCAGGCTCGACCGACACACGATCGAATTCGATGCATGGAAGTGGGCGGACCTCAACGATGCGCCCGGCCTCGTCATCCCGTTCAAGGCCGCTGTCTATCGCGAAGTGGCGAGCGGCTTTGCGAAGTGGACCGCGCCCCTCTAGGGCCGGTCGCTACTCTTCCAGATAATCCGCGCGCAGCACGCCGGGGCTTTCGCCGTTGGCGGGGTATTCCGTCAGGTCGATTAACTCGCCCTTTGGCGACTTCAGCCGCTCCCAGCGCACATTGCCAGCCAGTGTCTGCGTCTGTTCGGACGCAAAGCCGAGCGCCGGCGCCGTCAGCAATTCCACGACCTTGCCGAACGCCACCTCCGGGATCGGGCGCACAAGCGCCGTCCCGCAATTCATCGGGTCTTCGCCATAGCCCAGCAGGTAGACCTCGCCATCGACAGTCGGGGTTCGCCAGGTGATCGCACTGTTGGCCAGGACGCGGGCGAGATCGTCCGGCGCCTCATTACCATCCCCAAGTCCAAGCTTGGTGGCTTGCGTCGTGAGACTGCCGCCATCGCCCGACACAGAGGCGCGGCAGACCCGCGTGAGCAGGTCGGTCACCGCCACCGGCGCGAAGTTGACAGGCCCGGTCCATGCCGTGACTGCAGCCGCAGGCGTCTCAGCCGCCGCAGGAGCAACTGGTGCTGCGGGCGCAGCCGCGAGCGTTTCAAGCGCCGGTGCAGGCTCCGCAGTCGTCAGCAGGGGCATGCTGCCAACGGCTGGCTGCGGCTCCTGCGCAAACGCCACGGGCGCGCACACGACCAGAATAGTCGCGACAGTCACAATCGATTTCACGATTCAGCCCCCCAAGACCCACAGACCCACGCGGAGCGTACGCCCGGTCTGTGACGGGAAAAAGAGCGCCCCGATTCAATTGCTGGGAGTTCCACGCGCAATGCCGGCGCGGGAGCGATCAAGGCAGTCGACGGTGGAGAAACTAGTTGAGGGCCGCGCGGAGCGCCTCGAGATAGGCCAGACGCTCAGCGGCGCGCTTGCGACGGGTCTCGTCACCTGGATCATTGGCATCGGAGCGGACACGAACGATCTGGGCATCGATGTCGGCCGCGTTCACGTCCGACAGGCGCACGGCCTCCTCGGCCAGGATCGTGAGGCCCGCAGGCGTCACGTCAGCAAAGCCGCCACGCACGAAAACCGGCGTAATGCCTTGATCTTCATGGATGCGGACAACGCCGGGTTTCAGCACGGTCATGAACGGGGCGTGCTTCGGCAGGACGCCGAATTCGCCCTCGACGCCGGGCGCGTCGACCTGCTTCACGTCGCCGGAAAACAGCTCGCGCTCGGGCGAAACCAGCGAGAAATGAAGCGTGTCAGCCATGACCAGTTCCTGGGAGAGTGTCCCTGTTGCGGGGTCGGTCTATCAGCCCTGAAACCCGTGTAAAGGCGGCAGTTTGACTAAAAGCCTCGCAGCGTAACCACAGCAATTTCAGGGGGTTGGTTGAGACGTGCGGGGAGGACCGACGTGCCTACCCCGCCCGAAACATACAGCCACCGCCCACGATCCTCGTAGAGACCGCAGGGCCAGCGCGCCGCCCCGGGCGAGACGTTTATCGGCCGGCCGATGAAAGGCAGATTCATCTGCCCGCAATGCGAATGCCCCGCCAGCGTCAGCGCAACCCGCTCGGGCGCGGTGGTAAACACGTCCGGCCAGTGCGCCATGACGATCACAGGCTCGTCCGAGGTCAGCCCTTGCAGGGTTTCCATGTAGGACGGCTGCGTCCGTTTCGACTCATAGTCCGCAAGGCCGCCGAGCCAGAACACGCCCTCGCTGCGCGGGATCCGCACCCGCTGGTTCTCGAGCACCTGCACGCCGGCGGCCGCCAGGCCCTGCTCGACAGCGCCGGCGTCATACCACCAGTCATGATTGCCAAGCACGGCCCAGACACCGAGTGGCGCCTTCAGCCTGTTGAACGCGATGAGCCCCTGATTGATCGCCGCGCGCTGGCCTTCGCTGCGTTCCGCTGACGTTGCATGACCATCCACGAAATCGCCAAGCAGCACGACGATGTCCGGCTGCTCGGCCGCCATGCGGTCGATGATCGCGTTGAGACGGCCAAGACCGACATGCGGTCCGTCCGTATGCGTGTCGGAGATCACGCCAATGCGCAGCGGGGGCCCGCTCCAGCCGCGGCTCGCCACCTCAACGCGACGCACCTCCAGTGTCCCCGGTTCCCACAGGAAGGCGCGGATTCCGAGCAGCCAGAACACGCTGACCAGACCGATGGCGCTCCAGCCAATCCATCCCGGCCCGCGCCCGCGCTTCAGCCCACGCCACAGCCCGAACAGCAGCAAGGCAGGCCATGCGACTGCGCCAACTCGCGCCAGCAGAAGGATGATGTCGCCCATTGATTCCAAGTCGATCATAAATATCGGACGCGCCTACTGCGCCGCAAATACGGTGGCCGTGACCACGCTGAAGGTCGACCTGTTTCCTGGCGCGCCAGGCTCGGCGCCCGCCAACTGCACCGTCACGCGCTTGCCGCCGCTGGCGCCAACCAGCGTCTGCGTGAAGCCGCCACTGGGAGAGGCAGGTCCTGCCAATGCCTCGAAGCCTGCACTCGACAAAGCCTGCGCCACATTCAGGATCGTCGGCGTCGATGCAGGTCCGTACACGGCCGCAACACAGCGACCCGCGGTCTCGCGCACGGTCACAACGCCACGCGCTTCGGCGACTTCCCAGACGGTCTCGCCTGCAGCAGCACCAGCCTGCCGGCGCGTCTCGGCATCCTGCGTCGGTTGCAGACGCCCATCGCGCGCCGCCGCCACAGCGCTGATTCCTGAGCCCGTCACCGCCTGCACACACCCATCGACGACCGCGCGCCGGAATGCCTGCCCGGCCGCCTCGGGCGACAGGTCTGACGACACCGCTGCGCGTTGGGCCATGGCAGGCGCGGACACAACGATCGCGGCCGCTATCAGCAATCCAAATCTCAGCATGCGTGTTCTCCGGACGAACCCGACCCTAGCGACTGCCGCAGCCAGACTCCAGCATCGCCGACAGGTGAACCGGGATGCGGTAGACGCCGTATCAAGCCGATGAAAACTGTCCTGAACCGCCGCACTGTCCTTGCCGCTCTCGCCGCGACGCCGGTTGCCTGCACGACATTGCAGCCATCCGCGCTTCCGGCCGCCGCGACTGGGCCAATGCTGCGGGGCGCCGACATCAAGGGCGATATCGCCATCCTGCGCCGGGCCTACGAACAGCTACACCCCGGGCTCTATCGCTATTCCACGCCCGCAGAGATGTCCGCGCGCTTCGGCCGACTTGAGCGCGACTTCAGCGTCGACCAATCTCTGGGCCAGGCCTACCTCACCCTGTCGCGTTTTCTCGGCACGGTCCGCTGTGGCCACACCTACGCGAACTTCTTCAACCAGTCGGAGACTGTCGCCAGAACACTGTTCGAGAACCGCAACCACCTGCCCTTCCATTTCTGCTGGCTTGGCAGCCAGATCGTTGTGACCCGCAACCTCTCAGGCGAAGCAACCCTCGTCCCCGGAACGCAGATCGCCTCCATCGATGGCGTCGCCACCCGGGACATCCTCGCGGCCCTTCTTCCGTACGCGCGTGCCGACGGCGGCAACGACGCCAAGCGCCGCGCGCTGTTCGAGGTGCAGGG